>CAYPSH010000044.1:0-8777 GCA_964413445.1 uncultured Acetatifactor sp. | reverse complement strand
GCACGACGGAAAGGCTCTGCAGTCCGGCACCAGCCACAACTTCGGCGACGGCTTTGCAAAGGCTTTCGGCATTCAGTTTGCCGACAAGGACAATACCTTAAAATATGTATACCAGACCTCCTGGGGCATGACCACCCGCCTGATCGGAGCGATCATCATGGTACATGGCGACAACGAGGGGCTTGTGATGCCTCCGAGGGTTGCGCCCATCCAGGTCTGCATCGTTCCCATCCAGCAGAAGAAGGAGGGAGTTCTCGACAAGGCGTATGAGCTGAGAGATCTTTTGAAGAAGAATTTCCGCGTGAAGGTGGACGATTCCGACAAGACCCCCGGCTACAAGTTTGCCGAGGCGGAGATGCGCGGCTATCCCATCCGTGTGGAGATCGGACCCAAGGACATCGAGGCGGGCAAGTGTGTCATCTGCCGCCGCGACACCAGAGAAAAGATGGAGGTTTCCCTGGATGCGCTTGAGGCGAAGGTCGGTGAGCTGATGGAGACCATTCAGAAGGACATGCTTGAGAGAGCCAGAGCCCACAGGGATGCTCATACCTACACCGCTGCAAATATGGAAGAGTTTGAGAGACTCTTTACCGAGAAGTCCGGCTTTGTGAAGGCTATGTGGTGCGGAGATCAGGCCTGCGAGGATGTGATCAAGGAGAAGTTAAGCGTGACCAGCCGCTGTATGCCTTTTGAGCAGGAGCACATCGCAGACACCTGCGTTTGCTGTGGAAAACCTGCGAAAAAGATGGTATACTGGGGAAGAGCTTACTAAAGTGAGAAAGGACAACACAAAATGCTGAACGAAACATTTCCCATTCAGGTGGAAGGGTCTCTTCCCGAAACCAGACTGGTTACCTATATACAGGATGACTATTATCCGGGGATTGCGATCGCGAGCCGTCCGCTGGTCCTGATCTGCCCCGGCGGCGCCTATGCATACACCTCTCCCCGGGAGGCGGAGGCGTTTGCCATGCAGTTTCTGGCCATGGGGTGCCATGCGGCAGTTCTGTATTATTCCTGCGCCCCTGCGGTCTATCCCACCGCATTGACCGAGCTGGCCACAAGCCTTGCCCTGGTCCGGAAAAATGCGGATAAATGGCATGTGGACAAGGTGATCGTGCTGGGCTGCTCCGCCGGAGGACATCTGGCGGCCAGCATGGGCGTATTCTGGCAGGAGGGATTTCTGGCCGAGGCGGTCGGGATCGACAAGACAGAGCAGGAGCTGCTTTGCCCGGACGGACTGATCCTCTGCTATCCGGTGATCACAGCCGGGGAGTTTGCGCACAGAGGCTCCATCGAAAATCTCCTTGGAAAGGACAGATGCGATGACCCTGTATGGCTGGAAAAGATGTCTCTGGAAAAGCATGTAAGTGAGAGGACACCCCAGACATTTATCTGGCATACCTACACGGATGGGTCCGTGCCAGTGGAGAATTCTCTGCTGTTTGTGAGTGCTCTGCGGCGGGCCGGTGTCAACACAGAGTTTCACATGTATCCCGTGGGCGGACACGGACTGGGCCTGGCAAACCGCCTGACCCAGAATGAGGCCGGCACCGCTGCCCAGGAGGAGTGCACAAGCTGGATCTCGCTGGTGAAAACATGGATAGAGAGCCAGTTCGTGGAGAAGAATAAAACGGAAAACAGGGATTCGTTGAGCTGACGGCGACCTACATGAGGAGCTTTCCATGAATTATATCGTAATGGATTTAGAGTGGAATCAAAGCAATACCGGTTTGGAAAAGGATGCGGCGAGTCTTCCCTTTGAGATCATTGAAATCGGTGCGATCAAATTAAATGACAGCGGCGTTATGCTGAGTGAATTCAATCAGCTTGTCAAGCCGCAGGTGTATCTGGAAATGCACCAGATGACCAGCAGGCTGATCCATCTGCAGATGCAGGAGCTGAAAAGAGGAAAGCCCTTTGCGGAAGTGGCTCAGGCGTTTCTGGAATGGTGTGGGGAGGAGTATCTGTTCTGCACCTGGGGAAATCTGGATCTGACGGAGCTTCAGCGGAATATGAAGTTTTACGGGATGGAGCCTTTGTCGGACGCTCCCCTGGCCTTTCTGGATGTGCAGAAGCTTTTCAGCCTGGCTTACGAGGATGGCAAGGTCAGGCGCTCTCTGGAGACAGCGGTGGACCTGAAAGAACTGGAAAAGGATATCCCGTTCCACAGGGCCTTCAGCGACGCCTACTACACATCGAAGCTGTTCCAGCTGATCCTGGCGGAAAAACCGGAGGTGCTTGAGAGACTCTCCTACGATTTATTTCATCTGCCGAAGGACAGGGAGTCCGAGGTCAGAGTACAGTTTGACACCTATGTAAAGTACATTTCCAGAGAGTTTGACAGCAAGGCGGATGCCCTTGCTGACAGGGAGGTCTCTTCCAGCAAGTGTTATCTCTGCCACAGGAATCTCCGGAAAAAGATCAAATGGTTTACGCCGAATGGAAGACATTATTACTGCCTTGCCTACTGCGAGAAGCACGGTTATCTGAAGGGAAAGATCAGACTGCGGAGGTCGGAGGACGGCAGGGTTTATGTGGTGAAGACCATGAAACTGATCAGCGATCAGGAAGCGGAAGCTCTGAATGCAAGGAGACAGCACGCAAAGGAAATGAAAAAGCACCACGACGCATAAAAAAACATGCCCGGAAGATGGTTTCCGGGCATGTTTTTTATGCGCTACCATTTCTTTCTGCGGCGGCTTTTACGCCAGGCGCGGCGGGTGCTCCTGCCTGCGAAGGAATAGTTCTTCAGGTATGCTCTGACAAGGAAAACGACGGCACAGATAACGGCGATGACCGCTAATACCGCCAGAATGCGGAGCACATTGACAAAAATGACACTGTCCCCGGGATCAGCCTCCTGTGCCTCGGTGCTTTCTGCGTCCTCTGTCCAGGAATCAAACTGATAGCCGGAGTCGCTTTCCCCCGATGCAAAGTTGACCCGCACCGTTCCGATGTTCGCGCCGTGATAGGTGTAAGTGATGAGGGCGGCAACATTTTCATCGTCTGAGTTGTAGGAGATGGTGGACTCGGTATCCTCGAAGGAAGCGGTTCTGGGAAGAATGATATAATCGTCCTTGTCTAAGGAGAGGAAAGGAGTGGAGTCCCCGAAGATATCATTTCCCCCGTAGAAGAGCCCGTCTCCGTCGATGTTGTACTTGGTCTCTGCCTGAGAGACATTTACCTTTTCAAAATTGGAGAAGCCGTAGTTGAAAAGGGAAATGGTGTCCTCGTACTGGTAAGGAGCCTCGTCCTTCATCACCACGCAGATCAGCCTCATCCCGTCCTTTTCCGCACAGGATACCAGGCAGCTGCGGGCGATGGTCGTGTAGCCGGTCTTACAGCCCACCAGATATTCGTAGGCGTATTCCCCTCCGGGAATGATCTTCATCAGATTGACCTCCAGTTTCCCGTCGGGAAGCTTGTCGGTGGCGGGAAACTCCATGCGTCTGGTCAGTGTTATCCGGCAGAGCATCTCGTTGGAAAAAAAGGCGCGCCCGATCATGGCGAGATCGTAGGCCGTGGTGTAGTGGTCGTCATCGGGAAGACCGTTGGGATTGACAAAATGGGAATTTAAGCATCCCAGCTCCTTTGCGCGCTCATTCATCATCTCCGCAAACACAGACCAGTCGGTGGTGCCGGTGATATGCTCCGCGACCGCGAAGGAAACCTCGTTGGCGGAGCGGATGAGAATGGCATTCAGACACTGTTCCATGGTGAGCTCCTGCCCCACATCCATGGCAATATGGCTGGAGTCCCTCGGTGTGTCAAACACGGCGTCATGGGAGAAGACCACAGTCTCATCCATACTGCAAAGCTCCGTGGCCATCAGGCTGGTCAGGATCTTCGTGGTGCTGGCGGGGTACTCCTTCTGGTGGATATTTTTTTCATACAGGATCGTGCCGGTCTGGGCCTCGATCAGGATGGCGGCCTCGGCGCCGACGACGGGGCCTGTGGGCCAGTTCTCTATCTCGTTTGACGCCACAGGCATGGCGCGCTGCAGCTCAAGACGCTCATCTGCGGTGAGATCGTCGGCGACAGCCGTTATATTGCAGGAAAAAAACAGAGCTGCGGCGCAGAGCACAGATGTGCACAAAGCAGTCAGCCTGCGATTTTTTTTCACGTTGAGAAAATGCAGCATATCATAACCCCTTTTTTGTTTCTGCGGAGGATACTCGCCCTCCCAGAATAGTATACATTACAATCCGTCCGTTGACAATCAGGCAAAGATAAAGTAAATTAGTTGAGGAGGATCCTTTTCGTGAACAGACAAAAGCTGCATCGCAGCAGAGCGCACGAATGGCCTTGTATCACAAAACAGACGGCGGAAAGAACAATGAGATTGCGGAATATAACGGGCTCCAGGGAAGTGATCGCGGACAGCCCTTACGTGGTGCCGGAGGAGAGGCAGCCTGAGTGCCCCGGGACCTGGAGAGAAATATTTGGAAATGACCATCCTGTCCACATAGAAATCGGAATGGGAAAAGGCAGATTCATCCATACTATGGCTAAGGAGCACCCTGACATCAACTATGTTGGGATCGAGAAATACTCCAGTGTCCTGCTGCGTGCCATCCAGAAGATGGAGCAGGAGGAATTGCCCAACTTAAAATTCCTGCGCATGGATGCGGAGGACATCCTCAAGGTGTTCGGACCGGGAGAGGTGGACAGGATCTACCTGAATTTTTCCGATCCCTGGCCAAAGGACAGACATGCCAGGCGCAGGCTTCCCTCGAGAGAGTTTCTGGCCAGGTATGATGTGATCTTAAAGAAGGAGGGCAGACTGGAGTTTAAGACAGACAACAGGGATCTGTTCGACTTCGCGGTGGAAGAGCTTGAGCCCGCAGGCTGGAAGGCGGAGGTCATCACCTTCGACCTGCACAGTGACGAGAGGCTGATGGAGGGCAATGTGATGACGGAGTACGAGGAGAAGTTCTCCGCCATGGGAAATCCGATCTGCAAGTTCATTATTTATCGTTGACCGGCTGCGCCGCGCACGCGGCAGAAAGTGAGGAAAAAATGGAATATAAGTTTACGGAAGCAAATTTTGAGACGGAAGTGCTGGCGGCCCAGACCCCGGTGCTGGTGGATTTTTATGCCGACTGGTGCGGCCCCTGCAAGATGATGGGTCCGGTTGTGGAGAAGCTGGCGGAGGAATATGAGGGAAAGCTGAAGGTCGGCAAGTGCAATGTGGATGACAATATGCAGCTTGCCCAGAAATACCGCATTTCCAGCATTCCGGCATTCATTGTCTTCAAGGACGGGAAGCCCGCAGAAACCTATGTCGGTGCCATGTCTGCATCTGAAATCAGGGAGAAGCTGGAGCAGGCGTTGAAATAAGATGAAAAAAGAAGTACTTTTGGACGAAGGAAAAAAATATCTGCTGTGCCTTCTGGGTGCGTTTCTCTATGCAGCCGGGATCAATCTTTTTGTCGTGCCCGCAGACCTCTACACGGGCGGTGTGATGGGTATCTGCCAGGTGATCCGTACCCTGCTCACAGAGCTGATCGGCCTGGATTTCGGAAGCCTCGATATAGCGGGTATCATCTACTATATCGTCAACGTCCCCATCTTTATCGTGGCGTTCACCAGGATGGGCAGAAAATTTTTTGCAAAGACAGTGTTTACCGTCACCGCAATGACATTTTTCATGTCGGTGATCCCCACGGATATGATCATGGAGGATGCGATGGCAGCCTGTGTGGTGGGCGGCATTGTCTCCGGCGCCGGCGTGGGCATTGTGCTGCGCATGGGTTCCTCCGGCGGCGGCATGGATGTGGTCGGCGTGCTTCTGACCAAGTGGAAAAAGGATTTCAGCGTCGGCAAGGTAAACCTCTTAGTCAACCTGGTACTCTACGGCACCTGCCTGTTCCTGTTTGATGTGGAGGTTGTGGTCTACTCTGTGATCTATGCGGCGGTATACTCCATTGCCATGGACAAGATCCACACCCAGAACATCAACGTGGAAGTGAATATCATTACCAAGGCGGACACGACCTCTCTTGAGAAGGAAGTGTTCAACGAGCTGGGAAGAGGCATCACAAAGTGGACCGCCATGGGTGCCTACACCTACGAGAAGTCCCATATCCTCTACATCATGCTCTCCAAGTATGAGGTAAACCAGCTGAAGACCATTATCCACAAATATGACCCTCACGCGTTTATCGTGGTAAATGAAGGGGTCAGCGTAGACGGCAACTTCCTGAAGAAGCTGTGAGTGAAAAATAAAATACGATCCAATAAGTAAACGGGAAGCACCAGGGGTGCTTCCCGTTTTGTATGAGGACTTTAAAGAGTCCGGTTCTTCTCTTTCAGTGCGGCAGCAACAAAGCCCTTAAACAGGGGGTGCGGTCTGTTGGGCCTGGACTTTAACTCGGGGTGTCCCTGTGTGGCGACATAGAAGGGATGCTCCGTCAACTCACACATCTCCACAATGCGGCCGTCGGGGGAGAGGCCGGAAAGTCTTAAGCCTTTTTCCTGCAGGATGGCGCGATAGTCGTTGTTCACCTCGTAGCGGTGGCGGTGTCTCTCATAAATGGTCTCCTCGCCGTAGAGCTCGTAGGCCCTGGAATCCTTGTCCAGCACACAGGGGTAGGCGCCCAGCCTCAGTGTGCCGCCGATGTCCTCCACGCCGTTCTGGTCGGGCATCAGCGCGATCACAGGATGGGTGGTGGCAGGGTCAAGCTCGATGCTGTGGGCGTCCGTGTAGCCGATCACATTGCGGGCATATTCCACGATGGTCAGCTGCATGCCGAGGCACAGCCCCAGGAAGGGCTTTTTGTGGGTGCGGGCGTAGTTGATGGCAAGGATCTTTCCGTCAATGCCTCTTGAGCCGAAGCCGCCGGGCACCAGAATGCCGCTGCAGTCGCCCAGAAGCTCTTCCACGTTTTCGGGTGTCACCGTCTCGGAGTCGATCCACTTGATATGCACTGTGGCATGGTTGGTGATGCCGCCGTGCTTTAAGGCCTCAACCACACTGATGTAGGCATCGTGCAGGGAGACATATTTTCCCACAAGAGCGATCTGAACCTCGTCGGTGGGGTGCTTTAAGTCATCCACCATCTTCTCCCAGTCGCGCAGGTCGGGCTCGCGGTTCTCCAGATGCAGACATTCGCAGACAGCCTGTGCCAGGTGCTCCTTCTCCATGGCGAGGGGCGCCTCATAGAGGTACTCCACATCCAGATTCTGAAGGACCCGGTTGCTGGGTACATTACAGAACAGGGCAATCTTATCCTTGATTCCCTGCTCCAGGGGATGCTCACTCCTGCATACGATGATGTCGGGCTGGATACCCATTCCCTGCAGATCCTTGACGCTGGCCTGGGTGGGCTTTGTCTTAAGCTCCTGGGAAGCGTTCAGGTAAGGGATCAGGGTGACATGGATCAGGATCGCATTTTCATGTCCCACATCATGCTGGAACTGACGGATGGACTCCAGGAAAGGCTGGCTTTCGATGTCGCCGACGGTGCCGCCCACCTCGATGATGGCGATCCGGGTGTCGGGGTCGGTGAAGTTGCGGTAAAAGCGGCTCTTGATCTCGTTTGTGATATGAGGGATGACCTGGACGGTGCCTCCGCCGTAATCGCCGCGGCGCTCCTTCTGGAGCACGGACCAGTATACCTTGCCGGTGGTCACGTTGGAATTCTTGTCCAGACTCTCGTCAATAAAGCGCTCGTAGTGGCCCAGGTCAAGGTCTGTCTCCGCGCCGTCATCCGTCACGAAAACCTCCCCGTGCTGGATGGGGTTCATGGTGCCCGGGTCGATATTGATATAAGGATCAAATTTCTGCATGGTGACCTTATAGCCTCTCGCCTTCAGAAGTCTGCCCAGTGATGCGGCTGTGATGCCCTTGCCGAGACCGGAGACTACTCCGCCTGTAACAAATACATATTTTACTGCCATAGTTCCTCCTAAAATGTAAAACAAAACGAAAGAAGGGTGCAACGAGAAAGCCTCACCGCGCCCTTGCATATGATAAAAAATTTTATCACTCCCACAGGAAGGTTGTCAATAGATTTGTTTGAACAATCGGCTGTCTTGTGATACACTTAGATAGTATGTAATTTAAGGTTTGCGAAAGGCGCGGCGGGATCCGCCCTGTCAGGTCGCGTGCAAAAGGAAAGAGAACGGTCTAAAGGAATGAAGATAGGATTTGACAACGAAAAGTATCTGAAAATGCAGTCGGAACACATCGAGAAGAGGATAGATAAGTTTGGGGACAAGCTGTACCTGGAGTTCGGCGGCAAGCTGTTTGACGATTATCACGCTTCGAGAGTGCTCCCGGGCTTTGAGCCGGACAGCAAGCTGCGCATGCTGATGAAGCTTGCGGACAGAGCGGAGATCGTCATTGTCATAAATGCGGCGGATATTGAGAAGAATAAGATACGCGGGGATCTGGGCATCACTTATGATGAGGATGTCCAGAGGCTGATGCAGGAGTTTGCGGGACGCGGGCTCTACGTGGGAAGCGTGGTTTTGACCCACTATGCCGGACAGCTGAGGGCGGCTGCCTTCAAGGAGAAGCTGGAGAAGAAAAACGTAAAGGTATATCTGCATTACGCCATCGAAGGCTACCCTGCAAATATCCCCCTGATCGTCAGCGACGAGGGCTTTGGCAAAAATGAATATATTGAGACCTCCAGACCTTTGGTGGTGGTGACAGCGCCGGGCCCCGGAAGCGGAAAGATGGCCACCTGTCTGTCCCAGCTCTACCATGACAACAAGCGGGGCATCAAGGCGGGATATGCCAAGTATGAGACCTTCCCCATCTGGAA
>CAYPSH010000043.1:1419-8966 GCA_964413445.1 uncultured Acetatifactor sp. | reverse complement strand
CCAGACCTACAACATCAATGCGGACGATGCAGCCTGCGCCATCGCCAAGGCTGTAAACGCCGAGAAGCTGGCATTCTTAACGGATATCGAGGGACTTTACAAGGATATCAACGACAAGTCCAGCTTTATCTCAAGGCTTTCCGCTTCCGAGGCGGATGAACTGATCGCGGGAGGCTATATCGGCGGCGGCATGCTGCCGAAGCTGGGCAACTGTACCTCTGCTGTCAAAAACGGCGTAAAGCGCGTACATATCCTGGACGGCAGGATCCCTCACTGCCTGCTTCTGGAAATCTTTACCAACCACGGAGTCGGAACTGCGATCGTAGCAGACGATGAGATTGAACACATGGCGTGAAAGGAAAATATGATGAGCATGCAGGAATATATCGAGCAGGCGGAGAGTGCCCTGCTCCACACCTATAACCGTTTTCAGATCGTCCTCGACAAGGGGGACGGTGTTTATCTGTATGATACGGACGGAAAAAAATATCTGGACTTTTGTGCCGGGATTGCCGTGTTTGCCCTGGGCTACAACAATAAGGAATACAATGATGCCCTTAAGGCTCAGATCGACAAGCTGATCCACACTTCGAACTATTATTATAATGTCCCTGCCATCGAGGCGGCAAAGAAAATAAAGAAGATATCCGGAATGGACAGGGTTTTCTTCACCAACTCCGGCGCGGAGGCGATCGAGGGCGCGATCAAGACGGCGAGAAAATATGCCTATCTGAAGGACGGGAGCACCGACCATGAGATTATTGCCATGAACCACTCCTTCCACGGCAGGACCATGGGGGCGTTAGCTGTCACCGGAAATCCCAAGTACAGAGAGCCCTTTGAACCGCTGATCGGCAACATTAAGTTTGCGGATCTCAATGACTTTGAGAGTGTAAGACAAAGTGTGACGGACAAGACCTGCGCAATCCTGTTGGAGACGGTCCAGGGCGAGGGAGGCCTGATCCCCGCCACAGAAGAATTTTTGAAGGCTGTGAGAGCCCTCTGCGATGAACGTGATATTCTACTGATCCTTGACGAAATACAGTGCGGCATGGGCAGGACCGGCTATATGTACGCATGGCAGAAGTTCGGTGTAAAACCCGACATCATGACCAGCGCGAAGGCACTCGGCTGCGGTGTCCCCGTGGGAGCCTTCATGATGACGGAAAAGGTCGGACAGCACTCCCTTGCGGCAGGGGATCACGGAACCACCTACGGCGGAAATCCTCTCGCCTGCGCGGCGGTGGAAAAAGTCCTTGATTTATTTGAGCGCGACCATATAATAGAACATGTGAGAGAGGTGGCTCCCTATCTGGAGGAAAAGCTGGAGGGCCTGAAGAAAACCCACAGCTGCATCACAGAGCGCCGGGGCGCAGGACTGATGCAGGGACTGGTCTTTGACAGACCGGTGAATGATATTATCAACAAAGCGTTGGAAAACGGTCTGATCCTGATCAATGCCGGGTCAAATATCATTCGTTTTGTGCCTCCTCTTGTGATCACGAAAGAAAATGTCGACGAGATGATCGACAAATTGGAAACCTGTATCTGAGGTTTGCTGCGGAAGGGGCATGGCTATTTTATATGCATTTAAAAAAAAGACTTGTTGCAGTGGCAGCCGTGGGAGCCATGGCTGCCGCTCTTTTATACGGGGGAACGCATGAGATTCGGCAGGATACCGAACAGGAGAGTATGCTTTCCCGTCTGGACAGAAAAGAGACTATCTATTTCTGGTATACGGATGACCGTCTGACAAATTTTGTAAACAGCGCTGCGGTTTCCTTTGGGGAAGAGGAGAATGTGAGGGTGATCCCGGTCCTGGTTGCCGAGAGCGAATATCTGGAGGCGCTGAATCAGGCATCTCTCCATTCCAGTCAGGTGCCGGACGCCTATATCATCAATCACGATTCTCTGGAAAAGGCTTATCTTGCGGGGCTTGCAGCCCAGATCCAGGATGTGGAGGGAGTCGTGAACGAGGAAAACTTCCCGAAGGCTGCCCTGTCCGCGGTCTCCTATAAGGGAAAAATCGTGGCTTACCCCTTAAGCTATGAGACGAGCGCCCTTGTCTATAATGAGACTTATCTGCAGGAATGGGCGGCACAGATCGCGCAGAAGGACCTGCTGGATGAGGATGAAGACGAGGAACCTTCGGAGGAGACAGCAGAGACTTCTGACGGCATCGAGATCGATGAGGAGGAGCTTGCGGCAAAGACAGAGGAATACTTTGAGACAGCGATTCCCGCCACTGTGGATGATATTTTAAACATTGCGAACACCTTTGATGTCCCGGAGGGCGTGGAAGGTGTGTTTGAGTGGGATGTGGCGGACATCTTCTATAATTACTGGATCGTGGGAAACTACATGCTGGCAGGCGGAGATGCGGGAGACGACGAGTCGCTGATCGATATCGACAATGAGGAGACGAAGGAATGCCTGGAGGTCTACAAGGCCCTGAACCAGTTCTTTTCCATCGAGTCAGACACAGTGGAGTACGACAATGTGCTGCAGGATTTTATCGACGGAAAGACGGTGTTCACCATAGCGACTACGGATGCGGTGGAAAGCTTACAGCAGGCGAAGGAGAGCGGAGAACTGGAATTTGACTACGGCTTTGCGACCATGCCGGATGTGAGCGAGGAGTTAAAAAGCCGCTCCATGTCAGTGACCGGTACTGTGGCAGTCAACAGCTACTCGGAGCACGCAGAGCTTGCCAACCGCTTTGCGGCCTACCTGACAGGCGAGTGCGCGGACACCCTGTACCAGATGTCGGGGAAAGCGTCGGCAAATCTTCACGCGGAAGCGGACAACGGACCGCTGCAGATCTTTCTTCTGGAGTACGCGGACAGTGTCCCGCTGCCGAAGCTGATGGAGGCAGGAAACTTCTGGCTGCAGCTGGAGAGACTGTTTGCCGGTGTCTGGAACGGCGATGACGTGACGGAATCGGTGCAGGAGCTCGCGGAACAGATGGCATCCCAGGTCAATCCCTGACAGAAAACAATTGAATACGTGTATAAAAAACCAATCATAAACATATACTGGCTTTGTTCAGGGCAAGAGACTGCGGACGGCGCTTGAAAAAGCGGCAGTCTCGAAGCCGGAGCGAGGCTTGAGTCAGGAAGGAAGAGAGGGATTCCATGATTGGTTTTTTGATTGCATTTGTTTCGGGCGCCCTGATGAGCATTCAGGGGGTATTTAACACCCAGGTGACAAAGTCCTCCGGCATCTGGGCTGCGGCGGCCTTTGTGCAGTTCACAGCGCTTCTGGTATGTCTGGGGGCCTGGCTGTGTACGGAGCGGACAAACCTGCTGGCAGTCTTTGAGGTACAGCCCAGGTACATGCTTCTGGGCGGAGCGATAGGTGCCTTTATCACCTATACCGTCATCAAGAGCATGGAGCTTTTGGGCCCCGCAAAGGCAGTGATGCTGATCGTCACCGCCCAGCTTCTGGTGGCTTACATCATAGAGCTTCTGGGACTGTTCGGGACAGAAAAGCAGCCCTGGCAGTGGCGCAAGGCCCTGGGAATGGCAGTGGCTGTTGTGGGCATCATTCTGTTTGAGTGGAAATGAAAAACCCACTTGTAAAAATATTACGATTCCATTACAATAAAATCAATCAGCATAGAGAGGCAATCCTTTGAATTTTGCTCTGAAGGCGGAGTGGAAGGAGAGGGACTATGATGAAAAAGATATATAAGACGGCAGTGCTGTTTTTCCTCGGGTGCATTCTCTGCGGGTGCGGCGCGGGGAGAGGGAGCACTGTGCTTGTGGGAAAAAGTGCCGTTGAGACGGAGGCGTCAGGAGATCTGCAGACGGACGGCGCAAAGGATGCCGCAGAGGAGACAGCAGACAGGGTTCAGGCGGAGAGCGCGGAGGCAGAGACGGCACCGGAAGAAGAACTGTTTAGGGTCTATGTCTGCGGTGCAGTACAAAATCCGGGTGTGGTGAGCCTGCCTGTGGGAAGCCGCGCGGAGGATGCCCTGAACGCGGCGGGCGGTTTTGCGCCGGGCGCAGATGAAACCTGTGTGAATCTCGCGGACTGGGTGACTGACGGCCAGAAGCTGTATTTCCCGGAAATCGGGGAGGCGTCTTCGGAGGTTTCCGGCAGCTCCTCTTCGGACGGGCTTGTCAATATCAACACGGCGGATGTGAGCCTGCTCTGTTCCCTTCCCGGCATCGGGGAGGCAAGGGCGCAGGATATCATCGCCTACAGGGAGGCAAACGGCGGCTTTGAGGCCCCGGAGGACATCATGAAGGTGTCCGGCATCAAGACGAGCGTTTACAGTAAAATTTCCGACAAGATAAAAGTGAAATAACGACATAAAAGCGAAAATGAGAGGGACATTGGAATGGCAGAAAAGAGAGCTTTGATTGTGGACGACGAAAAGCTGATCGTGAAGGGGATACGGTTTTCCCTGGAGCAGGACGGCATGCAGGTGGACTGTGCCTATGACGGCGAGGAAGCGCTTGAGTACGCCAAAAACAACCGTTATGATATCATCCTGCTGGATGTGATGCTGCCGAAGCTGACCGGGTTTGAGGTCTGCCAGCAGATCAGAGAGTTCTCCAATGTCCCCATCATCATGCTGACGGCCAAGGGAGACGACATGGATAAGATCCTGGGGCTTGAGTACGGCGCGGACGATTATATTACGAAGCCCTTCAATATCCTGGAGGTAAAGGCCCGCATCAAGGCCATTATGCGCAGGACAGAGGCCAGACGAAGCGGTGAGGAGAAGGAAGGCTCTCCCAGAGTGGTGGAGAGCGGCGAGATGAGGCTTGACTGCGAGAGCAGGAGAGCGTATATCGCAGACAGGGAAATCGGTCTTACGGCCAAGGAGTTTGAGGTTTTGGAGCTTTTAATGCTCAATCCCAACAAGGTTTACAGCAGGGAGAGTCTGCTGTCTCTGGTCTGGGGAGCGGATTATCCCGGAGATGTGCGCACTGTGGATGTGCATATCAGAAGACTCCGCGAAAAGATAGAGCAGAATCCCAGCGAGCCCCGCTATGTACATACCAAGTGGGGTGTGGGGTATTACTTCCAGAATGCAGCGGACAGATAAGGCGGTTCTTGTATGATAGCAAAAGCATTTAACGAGATAAAAACGCTTGTTTCTCTGCGCAGCCTTCGTGCGCGCATCTTTATCCTGATACTGGTGGTGGGCCTCGTGCCAAACGTGGTGCTGCGCTACGGCATCCTTGCCAATTATGAGGAGCGTGCGGTGGAGAACCGCGTATCCACTGTCCAGAATCAGCTTATGATCATCGGAAATCACCTGATCGCCAACAATTATTTCAACAGCACAAAGGCCGAGAATGATGTCATCAACGCGGAGCTTGAGACAATCTCCAACCTCTACGAGGGCAGGGTTATGATCATCAATTCCGGCCTTAAGGTCGTGAAGGACACTTACAGCATCAGTGAGGGAAAGACGATCATCTCCGAGGAGGTTGTCAAGGGACTCCGGGGGGAGAGCATGTCTCACTATGACAAGGATCACGGCTACATAGAGATGACGACGCCGATCGTGGATACCCGGTCCGCGGACAGTGCGGTTGTGGGTGTTATGCTGACAAGTATCTCCAACGAGGCCATAGCCAGCACCATAGATATCCTGAACCGGAAGGCAGTGATCCTGGAAAACCTGATGCTGATCGTCATCGTGGCGCTGGCATTCATCATGTCCACGGTCCTGACAAGACCTTTCAACAAGATCACGAATGCCATCAACGATGTGAAGGAAGGTTATACGGATGAGGCGATTTCCGTGCCGGACTATGCGGAGACAGTACATATCGTGGATGCCTTTAACCAGATGCTTAAGAGGATGAGGGCACAGGATGAGTCCAGGCAGGAGTTCGTGGCGAATGTGTCTCACGAACTGAAAACGCCCATGACTTCCATGAAGGTGCTTGCAGATTCCCTCCTGGCCCAGGAGGATGTGCCGGCGGAGCTCTACAGGGAATTCATGGAGGATATCGTATCCGAGATTGACAGGGAAAACCAGATCATCACGGATCTGCTGTCGCTGGTGAGAACGGACAAAAAGGTGCAGGAGCTGAACATTGTGTCCCTGAATATCAATGATCTGGCGGAACTGATCTTAAAGAGGCTCCGCCCTATCGCCAGGAAAAAGGATGTGGAAGTGGTGTTTGAGAGCATGCGCCCGGTGGTGGCGGAGGTGGACGAGGTGAAGCTTACGCTTGTGATGACAAACCTTGTGGAGAATGCCATCAAATACAACAAGGATCACGGCTGGGTGAAGGTTGTGCTGGATGCGGATCATCAGTTTTTCACCTTTACGGTCAGCGATTCCGGTATCGGCATACCGGAGGATGCTCTGGCGCATATTTACGAAAGGTTTTACCGGGTGGACAAATCCCATTCGCGGGAGATCGGCGGAACCGGCCTGGGACTGGCGATCACAAAGAGTGCGGTGCTGATGCACCGCGGTTCCATCACAGTGACGAGCGTGGAGGGAGAGGGTTCCACCTTTATTGTAAAGATCCCTCTGAACCATATTGCGGAAACCGGAACGCAGACAGAGAAGTGAGAACCGCAGAAAAGTATGGCAAAGGATTTTCCGCGGTTTGGCGCGGGAGAGAAAATGTGCAGGAGTGGGAAATGGCGGAATGAAAAAAATAGTTATCGTTCTGGCGGTGTTCCTTGCCGGAGTATTGCTTTCTGCGTGTGCATCGCAGGAAGCAGAGAGCGAGAACACCTATCAGGTGTATTATCTGAATAATGAAGAGACGAAGGTAGAGATGCACCCTCATGAGATGGAGGCGGAGGAGGACAGGGACCAGCTCCATGAGCTGATAGAATGCCTTTCCGTGAACCCGGAGAAGCTGGAGTACAAGGCTCCCTGCGCCCAGGGCTTTCAGATCAACAATATGAGACTGGACGAGGGAAGGCTCACCATTGATGTGGATGAGGCCTATCGCAACTTAAGCGTCACCACAGAGGTGCTCACCAGAGCGGCGATCGTCCGCACGCTGACCCAGCTTTCCTGCGTAAGCTATGTGGCGATCACAGTGAACGGCAGCCAGCTGTTCGACAACATGGGCAATCTGGTGGGGTGGATGAACGCAGACCAGTTTATTGACAATGACGGCAATGAGATCAACACCTATGAGCTGACCAGGGTCAAGCTGTATTTTGCCAGCGAGGACGGCACCAGTCTGATCGCAGCCTACAGGGAGAAGCATTATTCCACCAGCACCCCCCTGGAGCGGTTTGTGGTGGAGGAGCTGATCAGCGGGCCCAGCGGGCAGGTGGAGGGACTGTATCCTTCCGTCAATCCTGCCACCAAGATCTTGAGCGTCACCACCAGGGACGGCACCTGCTATGTGAATCTGGATGAGAACTTTTTGACGGTGGTAGACAATGTGCCAACGGAGGTGTCTGTCTACGCGATCGTCGACTCTCTTGTGGAACTCAGCAGCATCAACAAGGTACAGATCCTGATAAACGGTGAAGTGCCGGCAAGCTTTTCGTCCACAACCTTTGAGAGAAACCTTGATATCGTGACGACGCTGGACAAGTGAGTG
>CAYPSH010000043.1:0-1319 GCA_964413445.1 uncultured Acetatifactor sp. | reverse complement strand
CTGGCAGCAGTGTTTTTTACGGTTCGTCTGGCAGCCGGCCCTCCACTGTTCGATCCCCGGGAGTACGGATTTCCCGACTCCGGGGAGACAGTGACACTTTCAGGGCAGGTCTGCCAAAAAGACGAGGAATCAATTTCTTTAAAATCAATTTATCTGACAGAGAATCTTCAGGAAGATCAATCAACTGCAGCTTCGCAGAAGAAAATTCCGGGAAAAGAAAAAATAATATGTGAAATTTCAAATAGTGACGAGATTGTCCTGGGCAGCAGGGTTACGGTCACAGGCATCTTTTCGGCCTATTCAAGTGCCTCCAATCCGGGGGAATTCGACAGCGCAGAATATTATCAGAGTATTTTGACCTTCGGAAAGCTGAAAAAGACAGAGGTTGTGACCAACCGGACACCGGCCTTTGGAGTGAGGGAAAAGCTGTATCGGCTGAAGTGCCGTTGGAAAGAGAGGATTTATCGGATTTTTCCGCAAAAAGAGGCGACGGTCATGTGTGCCCTCCTTCTGGGAGAGAAGAAGGAACTGGACAGCGAGTGGAAGGCTCTGTACAAGAGGAACGGCATTCTGCATATCCTGAGCATTTCGGCGTTACATATCACAATCCTCGGAATGGGATTATACCGGCTGCTCAGACGGCTGGGAGTTCCCGTCTGGGCAGCGGCTTTGGGAGGATGTCTTGTCGTCGCAGGCTACGGTGCGATGACGGGTTTTACGGTCTCGGCATGCCGGGCCATCGGAATGTTTCTTCTTCGGATGTGGGCGGAGCTTGCAGGACGGACCTACGATATGCTGAACGCGCTGGGGGCTGTGGCAGTGGTCTTATTGATATACAACCCTGGATATCTGAAAAATTCCGGGTTCCTGCTGTCTTTTTCCTCCATTCTGGGAATAGGGGTGGTCTATCCGCTCCTGAAAGAGGCGGGAACGCAGAAGCTGCCCCAGCGCCGTTTCGGGGAAAGCACGGTGAGAAAGCTATGCAGGGCTCTGGCCGACCGGCTTAAGGAGGCGTGGCTGATCGGGCTTTCAGTGACTCTGATGACGCTGCCTGTGCAGCTGTGGGCCTATTATGAAGTGCCTGTTTATTCTACATTGATCAATCTTTTTGTGATTCCCTTTGTAAAACCTTTGATGTACGCAGGGATACTTGCGCTTGTTTTTCCCTTCCCGGAGCTATTTGCCGGTGTGGACTGCCTGATCCTGAAGTGGTATGAGGTGTTGTGCAGCATATTTGACAGACTTCCTTTTTCGGTCTGGAATCCGGGAAAACCCGCAGCCTGGCAGGTGGTTGTCTACTATATTTTGCTGGCGGGAAG
>CAYPSH010000042.1:0-9010 GCA_964413445.1 uncultured Acetatifactor sp. | reverse complement strand
TCCGCTCCGCCGTCTTCGCGGCTATCTCATCCAAAATCATATTCATCCTCCAAATAACTCAGCCACTCCCCGGCATCATCGTGTTATCATGTTACCATAACCAACAGTACCTCAGCCACTCCCCGGCATCATTTAATTCTCGGGACGCTTTCGCTCACTCCAAACGCAGCGGTACATAAGATTGCAAAGTACGCAATCTAAGTACCGGCGTTCTCCGAATGCCCTCGAATCAAACAACGCCGGGCTCGGGCTTCGAGTATATGGATTTTTATAATTCAATAAGAAACTCGAGCCCGGAGACAAAGCTTCCCCTTTCGGCTCTCACCAGATAAGACGCCATTTTACCCGCAAAGGTTTCAAACGGTTTTATTATAACTCAAAAAAGGGGCAGATTTTTCAATCTGCCCCAAACTTCAAGCTGCAATTTTTACAGTTTGAACTTCTTTGCATTCTCTGTCACCTCACGTGAGATGTTGATCAGCTCCTCCGTCGCCTGACGGCACTCAGTTACGATCTCGTCCAACTGGTCCATGGTCGCCGCTGTCTGCTGGGTGCTTGCCGCATTGTTCTGGGAAACCTCGTTCAGGCCCTCAATGCCGGAAGTGATGCTGCCCTTGTTCTTCACAATGCCATCCAGCTGCTCGGAAATCGCGTCGATGGCCTGCACCACATTTTCAATCTCTTTGTTGAGGTTGTCAAACGCTTCCTGTGTCACGCCAAGCTTATCGTTCTGCTGCTTGATCTCCTCGACTACGCCGCTCATGACTTCAACACTGTGGTTGGAGTTCTCGATCAGAGTTTCAACAATGCCCCTGATCCTGTCGGCGGATTCCCTGGACTGATCTGCAAGACCTCTGATCTCCTCAGCCACCACCGCGAAGCCTCTGCCTGCCTCACCGGCTCTCGCCGCCTCAATGCTGGCATTTAAGGACAAAAGATTTGTCTGGTTGGCGATGCCTGCGATCAGGTCGGTAGCGGAGCGGATATCCTGAACAGATTCATTGGTCAGATTCGTCTGCTTCTGCACTTCGTCCACGGACTCGCTGGTTCTCACACTGATGTCAAACAGCTCCTTCAGCGTCTGATCCACCATTTCGTTGTTCTTCTTCATCGAAAGTGCACTGTCATTGAGGGTGCCGACGCTCTCGCTCGTCTTGATGATGGCGCCATCGATATCCTCTATGCTGGAGCTGACACTCTGGGTGTCCGCTGCCTGCTGGGTAGCGCCCTCGGCGATCTCTGTCACTGCGATATTCATGTTGTCGATAGACTGGGCAATACTGTCAAAGTTCTCGGAAAACTTCGTCGTACACTCATTCATATCTTTCATAGTGCTGTTCATCTTCTTCAGAATATTGTAGAATTTGTCAACCACAGTCTGAAGAGCGCGGGCAGTCTCACCAACCTCATCTCTTCTCTTCAACAGCTTGTCGGAAACCTTCAGGTCAAGTTCTCCCGCGGCAACCTTTTCCAGATCGCGCACGACGCTCATCATTGCCTTTCCGATCAACAGCATTTCACCGACGGTAAGCACAGCAAAGATCACCAGGATCACGATCATAAACACGACGGAGGAATTCATCAACCCTTTGTATATCGCACTTGTCTTCTCCGTTTTTGATGCTGTCATGATAATCCCTGAAATACTGCTGCTGTCGTTGAGACGTAAGGGGGTCAGATAAGCCATATACTCATCGGATCCGATCTTGATGGAGCTTAAGAAAACCTCCTCGCCCGCCAGCACCTTGCCCCGGACAGAGGAATCCAGAGAAGGTGTGCTGCCAAAGCTGGACGCCAGAAGATCATTGTCCAGATAGATCGCCATGTCCACGCCCGTCTCCTTCGCGTAGGTCGCAAGTAAGCCGTCTGAGCCGGACACCGGAGTATCTCCTTTCATCAGCTTCCCGTTCTCATAAGTAATCTGGTCTCCGGAGGACTCAAGTCCCTGGCTGATCAGGTACTCTGCCGTCTTCAGCTCATCGCGGGTCATTAACTCCGCTGTAGTATTGCCTACTTTCTCGATCGCCAGTATCCCGAAGACCACCAGAATGATCATCGGAACCAGTGAAACCGCCAGAATCTTCACCAGAAGATTTACGCCTTTTTTGCCTTTTACCACATTTTCCGAAGTCACCCTGGCCTCGGACACATCTTCCTTTTCCTTTATTTCGCTCATAGCCCAATACCTCCTGCCTTTGGTTGATGATATACTTATTGTAATACTTTTTTCCTATTGAATCAACCATAAAGAAGGTAAATATTTTATAAGTTTAAGCCTTTCGGCATTATTTTACATCAAAGGGGCTACGATACGCATAATTTTACCTACAATTTTGTCTATCAATTTCAGATTTTTGTAGTCATCTACCGATATTTCAATACAATTCTCAAGCGTGCCCTGCACATCGCGCTCTATCTCTCCCACCTGGGAATTCCGGTACATGACAAGTCCGCACTCAAAATGATGGTAGAGGCTCCTGAAGTCCAGGTTCACCGTTCCGACCACCGCCTTTGTGTCATCGGACACAAACACCTTGGCATGGACAAACCCCGGCTCATATTCGCAGATCCTGACTCCCGCCTCCAGAAGTTCGTTGTAGTAAGTCTTTGCCAGGACAAACGCATACTTCTTGTCCGGCACGTGAGGCATGATGATGACAACCTCCACTCCCCTCTTCGCCGCGTAGGAGAGAGCCGACATCATCTGGTAATCCAGGATCAGATAGGGGGTCATGATGTGCACATAGGTGTGCGCCGTGTTGATGATGTCCAGATACACCTGCTCCCCCACCCGCTCCGGTCCCAGCGGGCAGACGCTGTATGGGATCACATAGCCGTCATCAGGTCCCGCCGCCCCTTCGGGCCGCACATATTTCTTATAATCGTCCGGCTGACGCTCCGACACATTCCACATCTCCAGGAACATATAAGTATAGCGCTCCACCGCATCTCCCCAGAGCATGACGCCGGCATCCTTCCAGTGGCCGAACCGTTCCTTCTTATTAATATACTCATCAGCCAGATTGATGCCGCCGGTGACCGCCACCCGCCCGTCCACCACAAGGATCTTGCGGTGGTCACGGTTACTGTAGTGAGGGGATAAGAGGGGCTTGATGGGCGCAAACATCTTGCACCTGATGCCTTCCTTCTCCAGCGTCTTCGGGTAGGAGTTCGGCAGGTAGAACAACACATCCGTGCCGTCATACATAAACCGCACCTCCACGCCCTCGCTCACCTTTTTCTTTAAAAGCTCATGGATGGTGTCCCACATCTGTCCCTGGCTGACAATGAAAAACTCCATGAAAATATATTCCTTCGCCTTCTCGATCTCCCTTATCATATCCGGGAACTGCTCATCCCCGAGAGAATAATATTTGACGCCGGTATTCCCGTACACGGGGCTGTTGTCACACCGGTAAAGGTATTTCGCCAGCCGCCCCATATAAGGGTTTTCCTGATTCAAGCTGTCCCATACCCTTACGTCGTACACCACGTTCTCTCTTGTGTGTCTGGAGAGGTTTTTCAGTCTCCCGTACAGCACCTTTGTGCCGGGCTGCATGATGATCGTGGTGTAAAAGATCGCGCCGAAGACCGGGAAGATCGTGATCGGGAACATCCAGGAGAGCTTCAGGTCAGGGTTTCCCCTGGTGTTGAAGATGTGGACCACCGCCACAGCACTGATCGCCAGGAAGAACCCGTAAAACAGGAAGCTGTAGTTTCTCAGCCAGTAATATCCCACGACAAGCAAAAGAAGCTGGGCTAAAAAGCCCAGCATAATGACGATAGTCCTGCCGTAGATCACAGTTTTCAGATTGCCGAATTTTCTCTTGTGCTCACCGTTCTCCATGATTTGCCTCCTTCTCCAGATAGGCATTCAGATTTGTCAGACAGTGGTTCAAAATCTCCATCTCCTCTTCACTCAGGTCTTTTACGATGGCCTTTATCATATTTTTGTGGAAATTACGGTGATGATAAAATGCTTTTCTGCCTTTTTCCGTCAGGATCACATAGACCACTCTCTTGTCCTCGCTGCTGCGTTCCCTGCGGATGTAGCCTTTCTTTTCAAGGCCGTTCATGTTGGTGGTAAGCGTGCTGACGGTGACCGACATCCTGTGGGCGATCACGGACATGTTCCGGGGTTCCTCCACACCGATTGCCTCAATGATGTGCATATCGTTGTTGGTGATATCTCTGTACTCCTCTGTAATGACTGCCTCTCCTTCCAAATCCATCACATTGTTCAGAAGCTTCACCAGCAGTTCATTCAAGGAACGCTTCGTCCCCTGTACCATGATATTCCGTTCACCCTCCCTTGCTATTTTGCTTACCACTCTACTATACCAATTTTGTAAAAAAAGTCAAATATTACCATTCCAGGACGGTCGCCCCCCAGGTCAGACCCGCTCCGAAGCCGGAGAGAACCAGCGTCATCCCCCTGCTCAGCGCGCCCTTTCTGTTCAGCTCGTCCAAAAGAACGGGGATCGCCGCCGAGGACATGTTCCCCACCCTGTCCAGATTGAGGGGGAAGCGCTCCGGCTCTGCGCCGAGACGCTTTGAGATGCCTTCGATGATGCGCCTGTTGGCCTGGTGCAGCACAAACAGATCCACATCCTCCACGCTCTTTCCCGTCTGTTCCAACACCTCCAGGATGCCCGCAGGGACCTTCCGGACCGCAAAGGCAAACACCTCTCTGCCGTCCATCTGCACATAGGGACTTTCCATCGGAAGAGAGACATAGGGATTCTTCAGTTCTCTGGTGTCACATCGAAGTACCTCGCCCTTCCGGCCGTCGGCGTGCTGGACAAATCCGAGGAGGCCGCCGTTTTCCGTCTTTTCCACAACGGCTGCACCGGCGCCGTCCCCGAAGAGGATACAGGTACCCCTGTCATTCCAGTCCACGATCTTGGACAGCACCTCCGCGCCGATGATAAGCGCTTTTTTGTAGATTCCCGCCTCCGCGTAGGCGTAAGCCGTGTGAAGAGCAAACAGGAATCCGGCACAGGCCGCGTTCAGGTCCATTGCCACCGCATTCACGGCGCCGATCCTGCTCTGCACCTGACAGGCCACAGAGGGGATGCCGGACTCGGGAGAACAGGTTGCCACCAGCAGAAGCTCAATCTCCTCCGCACTGCAGCCCGCATTCTCCAGGGCGCTTTCCGCCGCCCCGCTGGCCAGATCGACCAGGGTTTCCCCCGTGGAGATATATCTGCTGCCGATGCCTGTCCTCTCCCTTATCCACTCATCAGAGGTATCCATCATTTTTTCCAGGTCTGTGTTCCACACCTGCTTTTCCGGCAGCGCACTGCCCGTTCCGATTATCTTAATTGACATAAGTTCTCATCCTTACCAAAAAATTTTCAGAATTTTCTGAACCTCTCATAGCGCTCCGCTGCGATCTCTTCCCCGCTCTTATCCCGATAGCGCACAAGAAAGTCCTTCATCTGCTCCTTCATAAAACCGGCGATCGCCTCTGTGGTCTTCTCGTCCGCGCCTCCGAACTCCGGGATGATCTTCTCGATCACATGCAGAGACTTCAGATCCTGGGCGGTGATGTGCATGACCTCGCTGGCCTCCTTCGCCCTGGAGGAATCCTTCCAGAGAATGGACGCAAATCCCTCGGGGGACAGGATGGCGTAGGTCGCGTTCTCCATCATCCACACCTCGTTGCCCACAGCCGTGGCAAGAGCGCCGCCGCTGCCGCCCTCTCCGATGAAGATACAGAGCACAGGCACCTTCAGCGCTGACATCTCCCTCAAGTTCCTTGCGATCGCCTCGCCCTGTCCTCTCTCCTCGGCCTCAATGCCGCAGAAGGCACCGGAGGTGTTGACAAAGCTGATGATGGGACGGTTGAACTTCTCGGCCTGCTTCATCAGCCGCAGCGCCTTGCGGTAGCCCTCCGGCATGGGCATGCCGAAGTTGCGCTCCTGGCATTCTTTGATATCCTTGCCCTTCTGATCCGCAATGACAGTGACAGGCTGGCCGTCCAGGAAGGCGATGCCGCCGATGACAGCCGGGTCATCCCTGAAGCTTCTGTCTCCGTGTGCCTCCACAAAGAGGTCAAAAATATGCTCCATGTAATCGCTGGCCTGGGGTCTCTCCACCCGGCGCACCGCTTTTACCTTTTCCCAGGCATTCTTGGGAAGCACCTTGAAGGACTGTTCCTTCAGGATCTCATTCAGCACAAAGTGAAACTCCTTGCCGGGAGTGAAGTTCGCGTATTCCTTCTCCTTGCACTGATGTGCCTTGATCAGGAAATAGATGGTCTTCTTTAAGTCCTCTCTCTTTACGATCCCGTCTATGATGCCGTGCTCCTGTAAGAATTCCGCCGTCTGGAAGCCTTCCGGCAGCTCCTGTCCGATGGTCTGTTTGATGACTCTGGGACCTGCAAACCCGATCAGTGCCCCGGGCTCCGCCATGATCACATCTCCAAGCATGGCAAAGCTGGCTGTGACGCCGCCCGTGGTGGGATCTGTCAGGATGCTGCAGTAGAGCAGTCCCGCCTCGCCCAGCTTTTCAATGGCCGCAGAGGTCTTCGCCATCTGCATCAGGGAGACGATGCCCTCCTGCATTCTCGCGCCGCCGGAGCAGCAGAACATGAACACGGGAAGCTTCAGCTCGATCGCGCGCTCGATCGCGGCCGTGATCTTTTCGCCAACCACGTGTCCCATGCTCGCCATCATAAACCGGGAGTCGCAGATGCCCAGCACGATCTCCTGGCCGAACACCTTACATTTTCCCACAGTGACCGCCTCGTCAAGACCGGTCTTTTCCCTGGCCTGGGCCAGCTTCTCCTCGTAGCCCTCGTAGGCCAGAGGATTGCGGACCGGCATGTCTGTAAACCAGGGCTCAAAGGTGTGGGGGTCCGCCACCATACGGATGCGGTTGGGCACCTTTACCCTGAAATAGCCGCCGCACTCATAGCAGACATACTTTCTTTTCACCACTCTCTCGCGGTCCACCATTCTGCCGCACTTGGGACATTTGATCAGATATACTTCCTTCACCGGGGAGTCGTTTGTCTCCGGCGCCTCCTGCACGGCGCCTTCCTCCTGCTGCTCCTCCTTATTTTTTCCCGATATGTTTAACTTGCTGAGTTTCTCAGAAAAAAAATCTGCCCGTTTTTTTCTCATGATTGCATTCATTTTAATCTCCAAGCCTTTCTGTTATGCGCGCCGCATTCCGGTCTCCTCCCGTCAGGCATATCCTGCTGTCGGAAGCGGCATAAATCAGGCAAATGCTGATTTGATCCTATTTTTAGCCGATGGCAAAGGTCAGTTCCGCCTGTGCCACGATCTTGCCGTCCACGCGCGCCACGGCATTTCCGACGCCGACGGGGCCCTTTACCTTGACGATGCTCATCTCCAGCATCAGCACATCTCCCGGCACTACCTTCTGTCTGAAGCGCGCCTTGTCAATGCCCGCAAAGTATGCGGTTTTGCCCTTCCACTCAGGCTGGGAAAGGATCGCCACCGCTCCCACCTGCGCCAGCGCCTCCATGATCAGGACGCCCGGCATCACCGGGTTGCCCGGGAAATGCCCCTGAAAGTAGGGCTCATTCATGCTGACGCATTTTTTTCCCAGCGCCCGCACCCCCGGCTCCAGCTCCTCGATGGTATCGATCAGCAGAAAGGGATTTCTGTGGGGAATGATCTCCATGATTTCCTTCGCTGTATAAACTGCCATTTTCTCTCACCTCTCCTACAGATACTTTCCGATCAGGAGACTCGCATTGTGTCCGCCGAAGCCGAGAGAGTTGGAGAGGGCATAGGGTACCGGCTCCTGGCTGCTCTCCTTACAGTAGTTTAAGTCAAGCTCCTCCTCGGATTCCTGTAAGCCCACTGTCTTATGGATAAAGTCCTCCTGCACCTCTTTTACGGAAGCGATAAACTCCACCGCGCCCGCAGCGCCCAGGAGATGTCCCACCATGGATTTGGTGGAATTGATCTTTAACTCCTTCGCATGCTCCCCGAAGGCAAGCTTGATGGCTCTGGTCTCAAATAAGTCATTTAAGTGTGTGGCAGTGCCGTGTGCATTGATATAAGTAAGCTTTTCAGGCGCAACGCCACCGTCCTGCAGCGCGTTTATCATGGCTCTCGCAGCCCCTGAGCCGTCCTCAGCGGGGGAGGTGATGTGGTAGGCGTCCGAAGAACTGCCGTAGCCGAGCACCTCTGCATAGATGTGCGCGCCGCGCGCCTTCGCGTGCTCCAGCTCCTCCAGGACCACTACGCCTGCGCCCTCGCCCATGACAAAACCGCTTCTGTCCTTGTCAAAGGGGATGGAGCATCTTGCAGGGTCAGTGCTGTCGGAGAGAGCTGTCAGAGAGGTAAAGCCCGCGATGCCCATGGGGGTCACAGCGCTCTCTGTGCCTCCTGCCACCATCACATCCGCCTCGCCGTACTGGATGGTGCGGAAGGCCTCGCCGATGGAATGTGTTCCTGTGGCACAGGCTGTCACCACATTCAGGCTCTTTCCCTTAAGGCCGAAGGCAATGCTCACATTGCCGGCCGCCATGTTGCCGATCAGCATGGGCACAAACATGGGGCTTACCCTGGAAGGTCCTTTTTCCAGAAGTCTGCTGTGCTCTCTCTCAACAGCCTGGAGGCTGCCGATACCGCTGCCGATGGCGCAGCCGACTCTGTAGGGATCTTCCTCCTCCATGGAAAGACCGGCATCCTTTATTGCCTCATCTGCCGCCGCCACTGCGAACTGGCAGAACTGCTCCATACGTCTTGCAGCCTTTTTGTCCATATAATTTTCCGGCGCGAAGTCCTTGACCTCCGCCGCAAGCTTAACCTTATAATCGGTTGTATCAAATCTGGTGATGGGAGCAAAACCTATCTTCTCCTCTTTGATCCCCTTCCAGAATTCCTCCACGCCGATACCGATGGGCGTCACCGCACCCATACCGGTCACAACTACTCTTCTTGACATGTGATGTTCTCCTCTATTTATTCCTGACTATGCCTATCAGATAGCCATTCCTCCGTCCACGCAGATGACCTGGCCTGTG
>CAYPSH010000041.1:3136-9082 GCA_964413445.1 uncultured Acetatifactor sp. | reverse complement strand
CGAAGCGCATGGAAAAGACCTACTTCAACTGGACGGACAACATCCGCGACTGGTGCATCAGCCGTCAGCTCTGGTGGGGACACCGGATCCCCGCCTACTACTGCGACAAGTGCGGCGAGGTTGTGGTTGCAAAGGAGATGCCGAAGATCTGCCCCAAGTGCGGCTGCGAGCACTTCACCCAGGACCCCGACACTCTGGACACCTGGTTTTCCTCCGCCCTCTGGCCCTTTGAGACCTTAGGCTGGCCTGAGCAGACGGAGGATCTGAAGTACTTCTATCCCACGGACGTTCTGGTGACCGGCTATGACATCATCTTCTTCTGGGTCATTAGGATGATCTTCTCGGGCTATGAGCAGATGGGAGAAAAGCCCTTTAAGACCGTGCTCTTCCACGGACTTGTGCGGGACAGCCAGGGCAGAAAGATGTCCAAATCGCTGGGCAACGGCATCGATCCCCTTGAGATCATCGACCAGTACGGCGCCGATGCCCTGAGACTGACGCTCATCACCGGCAATGCGCCCGGAAACGACATGCGCTTCTACTATGAGAGAGTGGAAAACAGCCGCAACTTTGCAAACAAGGTGTGGAATGCGTCCCGCTTCATCCTGATGAACATGGAGGGCAAGGAGATCACTAAGCCCGGGGCAGGCGAGCTTGCGCCCGTGGACAAGTGGATCCTGTCCAAACTGAACACTCTGGTGAAGGATGTCACCGACAATATGGAGAACTTCGAGCTGGGCATTGCGGTACAGAAGGTTTACGACTTCATCTGGGATGAGTTCTGCGACTGGTATATCGAGATGGTAAAGCCCCGCCTGTACAATTCCGATGACCACATCAGCCAGAACGCTGCCCTCTGGACCTTAAAGAGCGTGCTCATCGATGCCTTAAAGCTCCTGCACCCTTATATGCCCTTTATCACGGAGGAAATCTTCTGCACCCTGCAGGAGGAAGAAGAGTCCATCATGATAAGCAGATGGCCTGAGTTTGATCCGGCGAAGTGCTTTGAAAAGGAAGAGAAGGACATCGAGACCATCAAGGAGGCAGTCCGCGGCATCCGCAACATCAGAAATGAGATGAATGTGGCGCCCAGCCGAAAGACCGGCGTGTTTGTAGTCAGCGAGGATGAGGGAATCCTGAACACCTTCACGGAGGGCAGGCTTTTCTTCGCTTCCCTGGCCTATGCCAATGAGGTCACCATGCAGAGGGATAAGACAGGCATCGCCCAGGATGCGGTTTCCGTTGTGATCCCCGGCGCCACCCTGTACATCCCGTTTGCGGAGCTGGTGGACATTGCCCAGGAGGTGGAGCGCCTGAAAAAAGAGCAGAAGAGGCTGGAGGGAGAGCTTGCCAGAGTAAACGGCATGCTTTCCAACGAGAAGTTCATCTCCAAGGCTCCCGAGGCAAAGATCGCCGAGGAAAAGGAAAAGAAGGCGAAGTATACACAGATGATGGAGCAGGTGACGGAGAGACTTTCACAGCTTGGGTAGGACCTGTCCGCACCTCTGCACCCCTTATGCCCATAAAATATCGCCCCCGCTATTTACAAATCGGGAGAACCTGCCGAAAAATATTTTGAGGACTGCTGATTAAATCAGCAGTTCCCAGGATCCTCCGGCGGATGCGCACGAATCTGCAGCGGAATATGCTGGTTCGCAGCGCAGATTCGGCGCAGGAAACGCTTTCATCAGCGTTTCCCTTGATCGCGCTAATGAAAACCGCACGGCAGCGCGGAGGGTGCGTGCATGTGGGCGAGGTGTGTGGTATGCGGAAGCTTTGGGAGTTTTATGAAAACTTAAATGAAATCGTATACGTGACAGATATAGAGACGGATGAGATAGTCTACCTAAACAGGAGGGCAAGGCAGCAGCTTGGTTTTCCCGGCCTGAAGGAAGCGCAGGGGAAAAAATGCTATGAGGCCATACAGAACAGCCAGTTTCCCTGTGCCTTCTGCAACAATGATCGCCTGAGACGGGGGAGCTTTGAGGAATGGACGTATTTTCACCCTGTCTTTAAAAAGAAATTTGCGCTGAAGGACACTCTGATCGAGGAGGACGGCAGGCGCTACCGGATGGAGATGGCCATCGACTTAAGCCCGGACGACTATCAGGATCACTCCGGTGTCGGCTCTCTGGACAATGAGGCCGTCATCAACGAGGGGCTGCGCATCGCACTTGCCTCTCCCACGGCGGACGGCGCCATCGATCTGCTCTTAGAGTATCTCGGAAAGGTATTAAAGAGTGAGCGGGCTTATATATTTGAGGAGAATCAGGAACTGGGAGTCCTGAGCAATACCTATGAATGGTGTGCGGAGGGCGTTGTTCCGCAGAAGGACGAGCTTCAGACCTGCACGATGGAGACTCTGGAAATCTGGTACGAAAGGTTTCGGAACAACCAAAATGTCATCATCCGGAATCTGGAGGACACCAGAGAATCAGACCCGATGATGTACGATTATCTCCTGCCGCAGGATATCCATTCCCTGGTGGTAAGTCCCCTTGTCTACGAAAAAAAGATTATCGGCTTCTACGGTGTGGATAATCCGCCTGCGGAGCTGATGGACAATATCTCCATGCTGTTTCAGATCACGGGGTATTTTATTGTCCTGCTGTTGAGGCGCTCGTATCTGTTCAGGAGACTGGAGGACTTAAGCTTCCACGACAGGCTGACCGGCCTGGGCAACCGTCATCTGATGGATGAGTTTTTCAAATCACAGCCGGAGGATGTGAGCATCGGCATTGTGTACTGTGATGTCATGGGCCTGAAGGTGGTCAACGACACCATGGGGCATCAGGCGGGGGATGAGCTTCTGCTGCGCGCCTGCAGGTGTTTAAAGAATGTCTTCTATAAATATTCCCTGTTCCGCATCGGCGGGGATGAGTTCCTGGTTTTGTGCTCCGGCATCGACAGTGAGACGCTGGAGAAAAAGGTGGCGAAACTGAAGGAACGTCTGCATGAGGATCACGCCATGATGGCGGTGGGCAGCGTGTGGCGTCCGGACAGCTCGGAAAACATGGACAAGCTTCTGATGGAGGCGGATTCCCATATGTATGAGGACAAGAGGGGCTACTACGAAAAAAATAACAGAGACAGGCGTCGAGGGAGTTGAGAAGATTTGGAAAAGCAAAAGATCACGACCTTTGAGGAGGCGGAGCGCTACATTAACGAAACGCCGCGCTTTACAAAAAAGAATTCCTGTGAGGACACCAGGGCGTTTCTGCACCGCCTTGGGGATCCCGACTTAAAAATGAAAATCATCCATGTGGCAGGCACAAACGGAAAAGGTTCTGTTTGTGCCTATTTGTGTCACATTTTACTGGAAGCGGGGAAAAAGGTTGCGCTCTTTACCTCCCCGCATCTGGTGGACATCAGGGAACGCTTCACAGTCTCCGGAAAAATGATCTCGAAGGAGGCTTTTTTGAAGGCCTTTCTTGAGATCTACGAGATGCTGGACTGGGAGGCGCTTGCAAGGGGGGAGGAGGCGTACCATCCCACCTATTTTGAGTACTTGTTTTTTATCGCCATGCTGGTGTTTGCAGAGGAAAAGCCGGATTACTGTATTCTGGAGACGGGCCTGGGAGGGAGGCTGGACGCCACGAATTCCGTGGCAAAAAAGGAGCTTTCCGTCATCACCCACATCAGTCTGGATCACGTGGAATATCTGGGGGATACCGTGGAGAAAATCGCCGGGGAGAAGGCGGGCATCATGCAGGCCGGCGCACCGGTGGTCTACTGGGACACCTCTCCCGGGACCACGGCGGTTTTTGAGAGGAAGGCGGCAGAACTTGGAATCTGCGCGTATCCTGTGTCGAAAAAGGACTACAGGTTCTCAAATTTTCATCACAAAACCATTGCTTTTTCCCTTAACACTGGGTATTATGGTTATATTAACCTTGTTTTGAATACAATTGCGGCTTACCAGATGGAAAATGCGTCTCTGGCAGTGCGTGCGATCCTGGTCCTGGACAGCGCGCACGAGATCACGCCGGAGCAGATCCGCGCCGGAGTGGCGGGCTGTTCCTGGGCGGGGAGGATGGAGGAAGTCCTCCCGGAGGTCTATGTGGACGGCGCCCACAACGAGGACGGGATAAGGGCTTTTCTGGAGACGGTGGCCGGCGACGGACACTCCGGAAGGAGAAGCCTTCTGTTCGGTGTGGTGCGGGAGAAGGACTATGAGAGCATGGTGGAGGAGCTGGCGGACTCAGGGCTGTTTGACAGATTCGCCGTCGCCCATATGCACACCGGACGGGCAGCCGGGCAGGAGACTTTGAGAAAAACCTTTGAGAAGTATCCGGGATGCCGGTATGAACTGTATGACAGTGTGGAGGAAGCTTTTCTGGGACTGATGCGTGACCGGGGGGAGGATGAGCGGATCTATGCCGCGGGAAGCCTCTATCTGGTAGGTGAGATAAAGGAGCTGTTGGAAGATGATAAGTTTCGAGGAAGAATTGAAAAAATTCCATCCCAGCCTTGAGGTGGAGGATGCGGAGGATGCCATCTACAATCAGGATCTGACGGATATGGCAGACCTGCTTGTTAAAATGATAAAAGAGTCCGGAGAAAAGGCGGAAGAGGTGCAATAATGTTTTGTTATAACTGTGGATGCAGTCTGTCAGAGCACAATTTCTGCACCGCCTGCGGAGCGGACGTCTCCCTGTATAAAAAGATCATATATGCCTCCAACCGGTTCTACAATGACGGTCTGGAGAGGGCAAACGTGAGAGACCTGACGGGTGCGGTCAATAGTCTCAGGCAGAGTCTGAAATTCAACAAAAACAATATTGAGGCAAGAAACCTTCTGGGACTTGTCTATTTTGAGATGGGTGAAGTGGTGGCGGCCCTGAGCGAGTGGGTCATCAGCAAAAACCTGCGCCCGGAGAAAAATATCGCGGACGATTACATCGAGCGCGTGCAGTCCAATTCCGCCCGCCTGGATTCCATCAACACAACCATTAAAAAATACAACCAGGCGCTTGCCTACTGTAACCAGGACAGCAAGGATCTGGCGGTGATACAGCTGAAAAAGGTGCTTTCCTTAAATCCCAGGTTTATCCGTGCCCATCAGCTGCTTGCCCTGCTCTATATGGACAAAGAGGAGTGGGAGAGGGCAGAGAGAGAACTGAAAAAGTGCATGGAGATCGACAGGAACAACACCATGACACTGCGCTATCTGAAGGAGGTGGAGCTGATGCTCGCCCCGGATGAGAGCACCAGACAGCCTTCCAAAAAAAAGAAGGATGAGGCGGTCCGCTACCAGAGCGATAACGAGATCATCATCCAGCCTCTGAATGTGAAGGAGCCGAAGGGCGGCGGTGTGTCCACCCTGATCAATATCGGCATCGGCCTTGTCATCGGCATTGCGGCAACCTATTTTCTGGTGGTGCCTGCAGCCCAGTCCAACATCCGGAATGAGGATCAGCAGACCATCACCAAGATCAGCAGCGAATCCGACGCGAAGACGGCCAGGATCCAGGAGCTTGAGACAAATGCCGAAGATCTGCAGAAGGAAATTGATGACTTAAAGCAGGAGGTGGAGAGCTTTGTGGGAGTTGACGGCACTCTTCAGAGCTTTGACAATCTGCTGAACGCGGCCTCCGCTTATCTGGAAAATCAGGATATCCAGGCTACTGCGGCCGATCTGGAGGCGATAGCCCAGTCCGTCAATATGGAGGAGACCTCGGAGAGTTTCCAGAGATTGTACCAGACCCTGCTCTCCACCATAGGCCCCGGCCTGGCCCAGACCTATTATAATGAAGCGCGCCAGTCCTACAACCAGGAGGATTTCGCCGCAGCCATCGAGGGATTTGAAAAGGCCGTGTACTATGACGAGACCCTGGAGGATGCCCTGTATTACCTGGGGCAGTCCTACCGCAGAAGCGAAGACACCGAGAACGCCATCGCAGCCTACAAGCTTTTAGTCGAGCGCTTCCCGAACACCAGCCGTGC
>CAYPSH010000041.1:0-3036 GCA_964413445.1 uncultured Acetatifactor sp. | reverse complement strand
TGGGAGAGAAAAAGGCGTGGGGAAATATCACTTAGAAAGGAAAAAAGAGAATGGGACAGATTTTAGAGCGGGACTTTCAGATTATCGACAACTGCCTTATGATACGGCTGCCGGAGGAGATCGATCATCACGGGGCAGGGGCAATCTGTGAGCGGGCAGATCAGTATCTTCTGCGGGAGGATGTGTGTCATGTTGTGTTTGACTTTGAGAATACACGCTTTATGGATTCCTCCGGAATCGGTCTGATCATGGGAAGGTACAAAAAAATAGCCTGCTTCGGCGGCAGGGTGTATGCAATCCATGCGGACAGTCAGATACGGCGGATTTTCCGGGTGTCCGGATTGGAAAAAATTGTGGAGGTACTTTAAGTCATGAAAAACGAAATGGAGATCATCTTTGATGCGGTTTCAGAAAATGAGGGCTTTGCCAGAGTGGCGGTTGCAGCGTTTGCGGCGCAATCAGATCCTACCGTGGAGGAACTGGCGGATATCAAGACTGCGGTTTCCGAGGCGGTGACAAACGCCATTATCCACGGCTATGAAAATATATGGGGATATACAGACAAAGGTACAGCCGAAGAAGACCAAAGGACGGAGCCAAACCCCGGAAAGGTCAGACTGCGCTGTGTGCTGCAGGGTGATATTTTACATATCGAGGTCAGGGATGAGGGAAAGGGGATCGACAATCTGAAGGAGGCCATGGAGCCCCTCTTTACCACAAAGCCGGAGCTTGAACGCTCGGGGATGGGATTCACCTTTATGGAGGCGTTTATGGACGAGCTGGAGGTGGAAAGCAAGCCGGGAGAGGGCACGACAGTCAAAATGCGGAAAAAAATCCGGCGGGACAGCGAGCCGGATGGCAGGACAACGAGCGAGCCGTGCGGCAGGCGGGCCAGCGAGCCGTGCGACAGGACAACAAGCGCGCCGGAAGTCAGGCGGGACAGCGAGCCGGATGGCAGGACAACGAGCGAGCCGTGCGGCAGCCCAACAATCGTGCCGGGCGGCAGGACAGGCGGTGAGGACTGATCCATGGAAGAAATGTCAGTACTGATCGCCAGATCACAGGCAGGAGAAAAAGAGGCAAGAGAAGTACTGATAGAGAACAATCTGGGGCTTGTGCATCATATTGTGAGGCGGTTCCTGGGGAGAGGCTATGAGGCGGAGGATCTGTTTCAGATAGGCACTATCGGGCTGATGAAGGCGATTGACAAATTTGACCTTTCCCTGGGAGTCAGATTTTCCACCTACGCAGTGCCCATGATCACCGGGGAGATCAAACGATTTCTGCGGGATGACGGTCCGGTAAAGGTCTCCCGGACCATTCGGGAGAACGGGTTTAAAATAAGCCAGGCCAGACAAAAAATACAGGCGGCGGAGGGCAGGGAGCCGACCCTGCAGGAGCTTGCAGGGGAGACCGGGCTTGCCATGGATGAGGTGATCCTCGCCACGGAGGCATGTGCGGGAGTGGAATCCCTCTATAGTGCCGTGTACAGTGAGGACGGAAATGAGGTCTATCTGGTGGACCGGGTGGTGAGCGGCGAAAACAGCAGCGTGGGAAGCAGCACAGCAGGACTGTGCACAGGTGAGGACAAAGAGAAGGAGGAGCTTTTGAATCATCTCCTTCTGAAACAGCTTCTGGACAGTCTGACACCCTCAGAGCGTGAGCTGATCGATCTGCGCTATTTTGAAAATAAAACACAGGTGGAGGTCGCGGCGAAGCTGGGGGTCAGCCAGGTGCAGGTCAGCAGGCTGGAGAAGAAAATTTTGCTGAGGATGAGGGAGCTGGCCTTGCAGACCTGACTCGGAAAATTTCAAATTCCGGAATTTTCCGCTTTCCTTATACTGTACTTTCGTATATGATGTATATATCTGAGAATTTATATAGAAGCGGGAGATACGAATGAACAGGGAAGAAAAATGGGATGCAGTCACTGCCGGAAAAAAACGCAGGAGAAGGTCAAATACAAAAATGATAATGCTGCTTATCGCCTTCCTGATCCTGCTTGTGGGGGTCATGTACAGCGCGGTGCTGCTGTATACCAACTTAAAGGAAAACAGGGAAATGCGGGAAACTCTCAGCCTCTCCCTGAAACAGCAGGAGGAAGAGGCGGCGCAGAGGGAGAATATCGTCACCTATTCCCAGGAGGAGCTGGATCAGAAAATAGCGGAGGCTGTGGCGGCGGCTCAGGATGAAGAGGCGCTTAAGGTCCTGGACGGCATCCGGGAGTCCCTCTCGGAGGGCACCACAACCATCGAGACCCTGAGACCCTACTATCCGGATGACCTTGTGGTGGTCAGCGGCGGTAAGTTTCATTTCGTGCCCATCGACAGGACTTTAAAACAGAGCGAGCTGACGCCTGAGAACCTGAATGTCCTGGAGACGGGAGAATTTCAATATCTGACGGACGGGCAGGTGACCTCCCACAAGGGCATCGACGTCTCCAGCCATCAGGGAGACATCGACTGGGAGAAGGTGGCTGCGGACGGGGTGGAATTTGCCATCATCCGTGTGGGATTTCGTGGGTACGGTACCGGAAAGCTTGTGGAGGATGAGAAGTTCGAGGACAACATCCGCGGAGCAAAGGCGGCCGGGATCAAGGTCGGCGTCTACTTCTTCAGCCAGGCCATCAATGAGGAGGAAGTGCAGGAGGAGGCGGAGCTTGTGCTTGAGAAGATCGAGCCCTACGAGCTGGACTGCCCTGTGGTCTATGACGTGGAGAAGGTGGCCGATTCCTCCGGGCGCATGAACGGGATATCGGTGGAGGAACGCACCAACCTGACACTTTTGTTCTGCCAGACGGTTGAGAAGGCTGGCTACACCCCCATGATCTACCACAACACTGAGATGGCCGCCCTGATGATCGACCTTGCGGCGCTGGAGGACTACGACAAATGGTATGCCTCCTACAGCGACCAGATGTTTTATCCCTATGAATACAAGATCTGGCAGTATTCGGAAAAGGGGAGCGTCTCCGGCATCAAGACCGATGTGGACCTGAACATCAGCTTTGCCCCCGTGTGGGAGGAGTGAGAAAAT
>CAYPSH010000040.1:0-9138 GCA_964413445.1 uncultured Acetatifactor sp. | reverse complement strand
TCAGTTATGTAAGTTATTATTTCTTCAACCTGCTATTGATAAAATAATATCATTCGAAGACATTTTCTCACATTCGCAGTAAAAAATCCAGAGGTTTTTACAAAAAAACAAAACCTTAGACAATTGAACAAACGTCAGACGCTTTTGTTGTTCAGTTTAACATCATTCTGTCGTTGGCAAGTTCACTGCCGCTGGCCTCCTCAAACTTATGCAGCAGGTCAGTCACGGTAAGCTTTCCCTTTTCCTCACCGGATACATCGTAGATGATGTGTCCCTCGTGCATCATCACAAGGCGGTTCCCATGTGCGATGGCATCCTTCATGTTGTGAGTGATCATGATGGTGGTCAGGTGATCCCTGCCGACGATCCTGTCCGTGGCCTCCAACACCTTTGCCGCTGTCTTGGGGTCAAGGGCAGCCGTATGCTCATCCAGGAGAAGAAGCCTTGGCTTCTGCAGGGTTGCCATGAGAAGGGTGAGCGCCTGCCTCTGTCCGCCGGACAGAAGTCCCACCCCTGTGGTCAGACGGTCTTCCAGTCCAAGCTCCAGGATCTTAAGCTGCTCCCTGTACTCCTCGCGTTCCTTCGCAGTGATCCCCTTCTTTAAGGTCCTGCTCTTTCCTCTTCTGGAGGCAAGGGCCAGATTCTCCTCGATCTGCATGCTGGCAGCGGTGCCCGTCATGGGATCCTGAAAGACCCTGCCCAGATACTTTGCCCTTTTGTACTCGGAGAGTCTTGTCACATCGGTTCCGTCGATGAGGATACTTCCCGCATCCACAAACCAGGTACCTGCGATGGCGTTTAACATAGTGGATTTTCCGGCGCCGTTTCCGCCGATGACCGTGACGAAATCGCCCTCCTTCAGATGAAAGTCAAGGCCGTCCAGCGCCTTTTTTTCGTTGACGGTGCCCGCGTTAAAGGTTTTACTGATATGATTTAAATCAAGCACGGTTCTCTCCTCCCTCCTTTGCAGGCTTTGAAAAATGCTTTTCCTTCAGGTAAGGAATCGCCAGGAACACGGCAACCACAAGCGCGGAGATCAGCTTTAAGTCGTTGGCGTTTAAGCCAAGCCACAGCACCACCTGCAGCACCAGATAATAGATGACGCCGCCGAGCGCTACGGACAGGAGCTTAAAGGCAAAGTTTCCGTGGATCTTTCCGAACAGCACCTGCCCGATAATGACCGCAGCCAGACCGATGACGATGGCGCCCCGGCCTGCATTGATGTCCGCAAAACCCTGATACTGGGCGTAGAGTCCACTGGCAAACGCCACGATACCGTTGCTGAGCATCAGGCCGATGATCTTGGTCATGTCAGTGTTGATGCCCTGGGCGCGGGACATGTTCTGGTTGGAGCCAGTGGCGCGGATGGAACAGCCGAGTTCCGTGCCGAAGAACCAGTAGAGGATGCCGATCAGGATAGCGATGATGAGGACTGCCACCAGAAGCGTATTCTTATAAAAAGGAACTCCCTTTATGTAGCGCAGCGAGACAAGCAGGGGATATTTGTCAACATTGATCGCCTGATTGGCCTTGTTGTCCATGATCCTCAGGTTGATGGAGTAAAGTCCCAGCTGGGACAGGATGCCTGCCAGGATGGCAGGGATTCCCAGGAAGGTGTGAAGGAATCCGGTCACAAAGCCCGCCAGCATTCCGACCAGGAATGCCATGAGAAGGGAAAACCAGACCGAATGGCCGGATAGCATCAGCATGATGCAGACCGCTCCCCCCGTACACATAGTGCCATCCACGGTAAGATCCGCCAGATCAAGGATCTTGTAGGTGATGAATACGCCGATGGCCATGATACCCCAGATCAGTCCCTGGGCACAGGCACCCGGCAATGCATTGAGTAATGACATGATATTCAACTGCTCTCTCCTCCTGCGTTTTTATTTCGCTTTCTTTCTATCGTTTTTTCTGCTTAGAGAAAACGGCAAAAGAGACACACTCTTTTGCCGTCCCGTTATACCATATTTTAAATCAAAATCTACTGAATTGCAACATAATCATCAGGGACCGAAATGCCGAGCTTTGCGCAGCGTTCAGCATCGTATTCCTTCACTACTTCAGGCGCATACTGGACATCCATGGTGGTGATGTCAGCACCGTTTACCAGGATTTCGTAAGCCATAAGCCCTGACTGGTAGCCAATGTCATAGTAGCTGATGGAGAGCGTTGCCACGCCGCAGCCGGAACAGATCCCTTCCTCGCCTGCGATGATGGGTATGCCTGCGGGCTCACAGATGTTGTTGATGACTTCGGTAGCGGCAGCCGCTGCATTGTCTGTGGGTATGTAAAGCACATCACAGTTGGATACAGCATTTGTCACAACAGAGGCGATATCGTTGGAGTCAGCGAAGGAATATTCTGTGCAGGTGTAGCCTTTTCCCTCCAGTGCTTCCTTCACCACATTGATCTGGTAAACGGAGTTAGGTTCTGCGGAGCAGTAGATCATACCCACGTTCTTTGCGTCGGGGAAAAGCTCCTGGAGCATGTCAGCCTGTTCGCCGAGAGGCGCCAGGTCAGAGGTTCCGGAAATGTTCACACCGGTCGCACCGGTCCAGTCATCAATCTGCAGTGCAGTTGCGTAATCGGTCACAGATGTCCCAAGGATGGGAATGGTGTTGGTTGCCGCTGCCGCTGCCTGAAGCGGTGCGGTAGCGTTTGCAAGGATCAGATCCACATTGGATGATACAAACTGGTTGACGATCGTCGCACAGGTAGCGGAATCGCCGGAAGCGTTCTGCTCGTTAAAGGTGACCTTGTCACCGAGTTTTTCGGTCAGGGCGTCCTTAAACCCCTGTGTTGCAGCATCCAGAGCATCATGCTGTATCAGCTGGCAGATGCCGACAGTATAGGTATCCTTCGAAGAAGAGCCGCAGCCGGTGAGCAGTCCGGCAGCCATACAGCCGATAAGCAAAAGTGACATTAACTTCTTTTTCATTGTATATTCTCCCTCCTTGCCGCTTTCACGCGTTGACGCGTTGTGTCGGCGAACTATACAAAACATACAACAAATGTATTGAAAAGTCAATGTTTTTTCGCAATTTCTGTTTTGGATTTATAGATACTTTCAGCCGGGATGACACCTCTCACCATAGATGTGGGATAAATGTTGGAGTTTCGTCCGATGACCGTGCCGGGATTCAGTACGCTGTTGCAGCCCACCTCCACACAGTCCCCGAGCATGGCGCCCATTTTTTTCAGCCCTGTCTCAATGCAGATGCCCTCCCCCTTCACTGTCACGAGGGTCTTGTCGCTCTTGACATTGGAAGTGATGGAGCCTGCGCCCATGTGGGACTTATAGCCAAGGATACTGTCCCCCACATAATTATAGTGAGGCACCTGCACCTTGTTGAAGAGCACGACATTTTTTAATTCTGTGGAATTTCCCACAACTGCTCCCTTTCCCACGATGGCGTTGCCGCGCACGAAAGCACAGTGGCGGATTTCGGCCTCTTCGTCGATGATCAGGGGTCCGTTTAAGCAGGCCGTCGGAGCCACTGTGGCGCTTTTTGCCACCCAGATGTTCTCTCCTCTCTCCTCATAGAGCTCTGCCGGAAGTCTCTTCCCCAGTTCTATGATAAAATCGTGGATTTTCGGGAGCACCTCCCAGGGATAGACCACATCCTGAAACAGATCTGCAGCTATCGTCTCCTCCAGATCGTACAATTCCTCGATTGTAATACCGTTCATTTTATGATTCCGCCTTTCCTGTTTTTTTAATATCTCCTGTTTTCATGACTTCTTATAGTTTGCTGCCGCCGCATCGAACTGGGCATACAGAGTCCTCTGGTTGTTCAGCTGTTTTACGTATTCTGTCCTCCGGCTCACAAAGCCTGACAGTTTTGTCATATATTCTTCCGAGGTGATCTCGCCTTCCGCCACCATGGTCAGTCCCTTTTCCCAGCTGGCCGTCAGCGCAGGATCTAAAAGCGCCCTGATGGAACCGCCCACCACATCGTAGATCATTTCCCCCATCAGCGTCGGTGTCAGCACCTGGGTCTTCTTGTTCAGGGCAAGGTACTCAATATTGACCAGCTTTTTTAATATTTCCGCCCTGGTTGCGCTGGTGCCGATGCCGCTTCCCTTGATGTGTGCCCGCAGTTCCTCGTCCTCAATGAACTGACCTGCATTCTCCATGGTCAGGATGATGCTTCCCGAGGTGTAGCGCTTGGGAGGCGAGGTCTCTCCCTCCTTGATCTCATAGCCGGAAACGCCGAGGACATCTCCCTTCTTCAAGGCGGAAAGCAGATGGATCATTCCCTCATCGCCGTCTACCTCCGTCTCCTCCTCCCCTTCGTTTTTCGGGGAAGTCTCCTTTTCCTTTTTGAAGGAGAAGGCGGCTGCTTTCAGATACCCCTCCTCTTCCAGCACCTTGAAGTTGGAGAAAAAGCGTTCCTCCTTCACCTTGATGCAGAGGGAAAAACGCCTGTATACCGCAGCCGGGTAAAAGATACTTAAGAATCTCCGGACAATGATCTCGTACACCTTCCCGGAAAGCTCTGAAAGACCGCGCAGGTTGTTAAGCCCCTGTCCGGTGGGGATCACGGCATAATGATCCGTGATCTGCTTATCGTTCACATACCTTGTTTTTGCAATCTGTCTGTAGCTTCCTGTCTCAAGGATTTCCGACGCAAAGGCGGCTGCCGGACCGTAATTTTTCAGGCCCCCGATATTCTTATGGATTTCCTTTGCCACCGCGGTGGAAAGGACTCTGGCATCCGTGCTGGGGTAGGTCACAAGCTTCTTTTCGTATAATTCCTGGATAATGCCAAGTGTCTGATCCGGACTGATCTTAAAATACCTGGAACAGTCATTCTGAAGCTCCGCCAGATTGTACAGAAGGGGCGGATTCTTTGTCTCCTTCTTTCTTGTAACCGACTCTATGACGGCATCTCCTGCAGGCTCCTCCACCAGATGGGCGATCAGCTTTTCTGCCGTCTCCTTTTCGCGGAATCCGTTTTCCTTATAAAGCTTTGGAGACGCATAATAAGAGGAGCCCTCCACAGCCTTCCACTCTCCGGAAATGGGTTTTTCCTGCAGTGTGAAATTGCCCAACACTCTGTAAAAGGGGGTCTTTACGAAGGAGCGGATCTCCCGTTCTCTGTTTACGACGATTCCCAGGACGCAGGTCATCACCCTGCCGACAGAAATGACAGCCCTGTCCCTTTTTAAGTAATCCTTGACGGTTCTGCCATATTTTAAGGTGAGGGCACGGGAAAAATTGATTCCCATCAGATAATCCTCTTTTGCGCGCAGATAGGCGGCATCACTCAAATGGTCGTACTCGCTTAAATCCTTTGCCTCACGTATGCCGCGCAGGATCTCCTCCTCCGTCTGGGAGTCGATCCAGACACGGCGGCGCTCCTTACCCGCAACGCCGGACATCTGCTCCACCAGACGGTAGATATACTCTCCCTCACGCCCGGAGTCGGTACACACATAAATCCTGGTCACGTCCGCACGCTTCATCAGGGAGCTGACGATCCCGTACTGCCTTTTGGAACTTTCGATGACCTCATACTTAAATTCTTCCGGAAGAAACGGAATGGTATCGAAGCTCCATCTCTTATACTTCTCGTCATACGCCTCCGGATAACTCATGGTCACAAGATGCCCCACGCACCAGGTGACGATAGCCTCCTCCGATTCCAGGAACCCCTCCCGTGAAGCTGTCGAAATCTTCAGCGCGTTGGCAAATTCCTTTGCAACGCTGGGTTTTTCCGCAATAAATAAATTTTTTCCCATAATCTCCTTAATGTATTCTGATCCTGTTTTCCAAATGCTCACATCAGATGCAGAAGCTGTATCCCGCGCCGGTCAGCTTCCTGCTTCAGATCCTCCGCGAAGCCCTTCTCGCTGTACAGACGGATATCGGCATCGGAAAGCTTTGCCTTTTTCATGGCAAATAAAAGCCACTCCAGGTCTGCAAGCCTCATGACCGTGCAGAATGAGCAGGCTGCGACACAGACTCCTCCCGTCTCTCCTGCCGCAACAATGTCAAGGTTTCCGGTTTTTCCCAGCCACTCACCCACGTTTTTAAATTCCGCTTCCATCTTTTCACTGCAGATTTTCCGGTAAGCCTCCTCGGCAAAGGCGTCAAAGGAGGGCGCAATCTTTCTTTCGTAAAATTCTTCCGGTGAGACAAGCTGTAAAAGACTCTGGTTTGGGAAAAGGTACCTGTAATAGAAACGCACATAAGGGTTACTGATCCGGTAAATACCCTTCTGGGTATTTTCCCGTCCCTCCGTTTCAAAAGAATACACCTTTTCCACCAGATCCAGCTCCATAAGATTCTTCAGATATACACTGATCTTAGCCCTGGAAAAGCCGGTGTGTCTGTAAATATCATTTAATTTGTTGCTGTTTGAGGCCATTGCCGTCAGGATCGTGTTGTAGACAGCCGGCTCTCTCAGCTCCTGATCCAGGAAAAGAGACATTTCCCCGTAAAGTCTGCTCTCTTTTCTGAGGACATTTTCAATGAGGTTCTCCCTGATGTCCTTTCCGGGGTCAAAACTCATCCAGTACCCCGGGATGCCGCCCAGGACCGCGTAGGTCCTCAAGGCATTTTCCATGGAATATTCCGGGAAAAGTGTTCTGATATCCTCGAAGGGAAGACCTTTGAGCTTTAAAAAGCCGTTGATGGCCGTGGTGCGGTTACCAAGCCTGCTGACCATGCTGTTTTCCACCCAGCCGGAGGCCGATGTACAGAGTATCACCATCACCGGCCGGCTCATCAGTCTGTCGTCCAGAAAGTCCAGAAGCCTCTCAAAGAAATCGTCACCGGCCTTGACGAGATGATGGAATTCATCGATCACAAGGACCTGCTTTTCCGTCTCCTTCTCCGCCACAGCCTTTCCCAGCAGCTGGCGGTAGGAAGGGCATGCGTCTGTCCGCAATCCCTTCTCATTCAGCTCCGCCGCCCACTGAAAGCGCTGCTCTGTGCCGGAACAGGCTCTCGCCAGATAATATCCCCACTTTTTGTCGCGGCAGAATTCCTGAAGCAGTCTGGTCTTACCCACGCCTCTTCCGCCGTACACCACAAGCAGCCCGTTCCCCTTTTTTTTATAGTGCTGCTTTAAATACTTTAACTCCGCCGTACGCCCTGTAAATTCCCTCACAATTTTCCCCTTTTGTCAGCCTGCCCTCGAAAGCAGAGACTCCACCTCCGCAGGCGGAAGCGGTTTGCTGAAATAATAGCCCTGGATCACATCGCAGCCGATATCGTGGAGATAGCTGTGCTGCTGCTCTTCCTCCACACCCTCTGCGATCGTCTCAAAGCCCAGTGACTTTGCCATGTTGATGACGGATTCCGTGATGACCCTCGTCGGGGGATCCATCAGTACCGTGTCAATAAAGCTCTTATCGATCTTCAGCGTATCAATGGGAAGCTTTTTCAAATAGGACAGAGAGGAAAAACCAGTTCCGAAATCATCCAGTGCAAACCTGATTCCGTAGCCTCTCAAAACCTTAAGCTTCTCTGAGACAGCATCAAAATCGTCGATCAGAACATTTTCCGTAATTTCCAGTTCAATTTCGGAGGCGCGCACATCGTATCTGTTTAAGACCTCCATGACCGAATCCACAAAGTCATCCTCCTTGTACTGCAGTGCAGAAATATTGACAGAAAGGATGAACGGATAGCCAAACTGCTCCTTCCAGACAGAATACTGTCTGACGCTTTCCTCCAGCACCCATTTTCCAAGCGGGATGATAGAGCCGTTCTTCTCCGCCACGGGAATAAAGGTCGAGGGACTGATGATGGCGCCGTTTTCCTCATCCCTCCAGCGGATCAGCGCTTCCACACCCCTTAAGGTTTCACTTCCTGTAAAATACTGGGGCTGATAATACATAATGAACTCCCTGTCCGTGATAGCCTTTTTGATCTTTGCCTCCAGTTCGATAGAGTGCACAAAGCTTTCCCTCTCCAAAGCCCTGTAATGCCGGATGGAATTGCCGCCGGAAAGGTTGCATTTATATATCATGATCTCCACGTAATTGAGCAGTTCAATGGCGGAAGCCGCACTTTTCGGGAACTCTGCGACACCGACGCTGACAGTGATGGTGATGTCCTGCCCCATGCTCATGCTGAACGGATCCTTTAACCTGCTTTGAATGGTTTCATAGACCGTCTGCGCATTCTGCTGTCTCGTGGGAGCATAGATTGCGAGACAGAATACATCCGAATGCAGATGGGCGGCAATGACATTTTCATTACAGATACTCTTTAAGAAAAATCCAAACTGCTGGATCAGCTCATCGCCCGCCACAAGTCCGATGCCGTCATTTACCTTGCGGAAATCATCGATATCGATCATCATGACACAGACCCCGCATTCCTTCTCTGAGGCGGATTTCAGATAATCGGTCAGACGGCTCACAAAATAATTCCTGTTATAGAGCCCGGTCAGCTCATCGAAATATGCCATATAGGTCAGTTCTTCCTTCTGTTCATGGCTTTTCGTGATATCACAGACGAAGATCAGCTTGTCTGTGGGCATGTCGTTGTCGTCATAAAAAACCTTTGTCCTGAACTGAACCCATTTCTTCTGGTCTTTCAGCAGACATTCCGCTGTCAGGATATCCTTCCCGGTCCTTTCCGGGTACATGACATCTGCCAGTTGAGACTGACAGGTCTCATCCACCGCGTCCGGTATCCGGTAAGCATCCCGGACATCACAGATATCAAAGCCCATGATCGCTTTCCACTGCCCGCGGGGGATGATACTGTTGCTCTCAAAGGAATAGTAGAGGCAGGCGTTTTCCGCCGCCTCATCGATCAGCTGGTACATTCTTTCCTGTTCCGAAAGCTTCTGATTCATAGCCTTAACAAAATCTAGTCGATCGTGCATCTCATTCATACACTGAATTATTCTCCTCAGAAGTATTTTATTTTTTATTTTTTGCAGATATAACCCTGTGCCTTCAAAAGCTCCGCACACAGGATCGCTCCGCCTGCGGCGCCCCTCACGGTATTATGGGAGAGGCCCACAAACTTATAGTCATACACGGTATCTTCGCGCAGACGTCCTACGCTGATGCCCATGCCGTTCTCATAATTGACATCGAGAGTCACCTGTGGTCTGTTGTCCTCCTCAAGATACTGGATAAAGTGCTTGGGCGCGCTGGGAAGTC
>CAYPSH010000039.1:0-9215 GCA_964413445.1 uncultured Acetatifactor sp. | reverse complement strand
ATAATAAACAGTGGAGGCAACATCCCCGCCGTCAAAGTCGTAGACGCCGAAGACACCGCACTCCTCCCTTAGTTTATCATTATTTTCTGTCTGAATGTAAATACTGTCTGTCACTGGATTCCTGTTACCTTTCTGCATACAACACTAAGCCATTTACTCTCATGTCAGTATAAATCATAAGTTAATATAAATCAATAGAGGAATCGTAGCGGTCTACCATATCGAGGATTTCCCGGGCGTAGGCGGGATAAGTAGCTGCGATGTCCTTAATCTCATTCTGGGCTGTCTGTGCCACCTCATTATTGTAATCCATCTGCTTTCTGAGCGCCTGGCGGCGCAGGATCAGTTCATGGCGGATCTCCACCATTTCCCTCTTGTCGAGGAGAGCCGCCGCCTGTCCGGCCCAGCGCTCCGGGTCGGTGATGTGATAGTTGCTCATTTTGGAAACCAGCTCCTTGCGGTAGTATTCCGCCTTGGCCTCCGCCTCCGCATACTGCTTGCGCTCCTCCTTTTCCTGGCAGTACTGATCCCAGCGCTTTTCCAGAGCCGCCGAGTCATCCACATTATATTTCATGCAGAGATAACCGGACAGGTTCCGGTTGTTCACATAGCGGATCTTCACTGTATTTTCCAGCTGGATCAGCCGCCTGATGGCGCCCTCCACCCGGCCAAGCTCCCTGTCGCTGTCCGAATATTTCACCACCAGCACCACCACCGCCAGGATGACCGCACCCACCGCCAGAAGATATCCGGCCCTGGTGTTCATCCCGAAGCCGAACTGCAAAATTGCCAGGAGCACCAGGCACACCGCGAAGGCTGTCATGAAGATCATCGCCATGCCGCGGAAATTTTCCATCAGCATCTCCAGTTCGCTGCGGCGGAACTCATAGGCATGCCGCTCCCTGTCCAGCTTCTGCATGTCCTGCCTGATCAGCTCCCCGTATTTTTCACACTCCGAAAGCTTCTTTATGCCTTCCTGTATCTCCGTCTCCTGCTGCCGCATTCTGTAGTAGGCGGAGTCGGTCATCCGGTTTTTCTTCTCCCGATAGTGCTCTCTCTCCCGGTCAGTCACCACAAGCCTTCCCGCGATCCCGTTTATGGACTCCCTCTCCTCCTCGGGAAGCGCCTCTATCTCTTCCATATCCGTCAGATAAGCGGTCACCAGCGAATATTCCCCCGCGAGGAGGTTCGATTCCTTAGCGGCCTCCGCCATCTGATCCAGGCAGCCGGAAATATAATGTTTTCTCTGCTCCTCGTCATCAAAGTCCACATTTTCCCTGGAATAGACGATTTTTTCCCATTCGCTCTCCGGGTTTTCCTGGAGCTTACCGCGTCTTGCCCACCGAAAGATCTTACCTAAGAATCCCATGTTTCCTCTCATTCTGCCGTGACCGGCCCTCAGCTGTCCATGCTGTTCCGATAATTATCCTTCAGGACCTGGATTACCCGGTCCGTCTCCTCATAATATTTCTGCAGATTCCCCTCTTCCTTCAGTTCTCTTCTCCCGTTCAGCTTAAGATACTCCGGCTGCTCCTCAAAGGCATTGTTCAAAGCCTCGATATCCTTTTCCAGACCCATGGTCTGCTGATACAGCTCCGTATGCTCCGCGGCAAAGGCCACATACCCGTCCTCTGTCAGCTCCATCCGCTTCGCCGCCAGATATGCCCTTGCCTCATCCGCATCCCCGGTCTTCTTCCAGGCATCCTCAAAGCACTCCGCGGCCTCCTGATAGCGCATCATACCCACAAGCGCCACACCCTTGTTGTGCAGGATCGATCCCAGACAGCCGGGCGCCGGGAGCTCGTCCCCCGACTGCTCCTTTTCGTCCCACAGCTTCAGCAGTTCGTCATACTGGCCGCAGGCGGCCCTGTATTTCTTTTTTTCCACAAGCCGGTCCACCTGGCTTTTCCGTCTCTCTATCCGGCTTAAGCCTGCTCCCTGCTTTAAGATCTGCTCCACCGTCTCCACAGTTTCGCTGTCGTAAAAGCCCACGTAGTTTAAGATCACCCCGACGAAGGCACTTAAGGACGATCCCTGCCTGTGGACCAGCGGGTGGAGCGCCCTTGCCAGTTCCCTTGCGCCGCACTCTTCCTCTATCCACCCGAGCAGTTCGTCGTTCATAAGCGACAGATCCAGAAGAAAAGCATTCTCCCTGAGCACATAGCTAAGCTCCTCCAGACAGCAGACTCTCATTTCCGGTCCCGGCACACAATATGGAGTTTTTGCATAATCTCCCACACAGACACTCACACGCATACTGACAACCACCTAATACAGCTCGATCACTTTCTTCCATATTTTTCCGGATGCGGGCCTGATCTCCCCGAACCCCAGATCCGTCACCTCCGCCAGGAGGCGCTTCTCGCTTTCCATATAAAAGTGCCCCTGAAGCCTTGCCGCCGTCTGCGGCAGCTCATCTAACAGGATCCACTCCGTCCTGGCGGCCTTTCCGGTCAGGGGAGTCACGATGATCCCCAGGCTGCCGCCGCCCTGCACATAAAACTCAAAGGTCCTCTCCGCCTCATACCAGCCGGTCCCCGCATCCAGTATGGCCAGGTAGGATTCGGCTCCCTGTCTGAAGACCTTCATGCCCACATTTGCCTTCAGCTTCTCATTCCCTAAGAAGACATACTCCTGCCCCGCCATCTGCGGGCAGACCCGTTTCAGCATCCCGTAGCAGGCGCCCTTGCTGAAAAGATTGTTTCCCAAAAACACTCTGCGCCCCCTGCACAAAAAATGCAGGGTATCTGTCATCCACTCCTGCTCAAAGCCGTCTCCTATCAGGAAAACGCTGCCGATCCGGTTTCCTTCACAGCTCTCCCTCGCGATCTTAAGCAGCGCCTCATCCAGAAGCTCCGGCTTCACCTGTGCGTTCTCTTCCTCTCCCGCAGCATATTTTTTTGGATAAAAGGGATGAGCCTTCTCCTCGATAAACGCCACCACCGGCGCGGTATGGTGATTGCATTCCATGCGGCAGCTTCTGATACAGTCCTCATCATAGTTTAAGAGCAGGGTCTGGCTTGCCATGAATTCTCCCGGCTCACAGGTCAGATAATGGAAGTAGCTCTCCGCATAGGTCTGAAAGCATACCTTGTCCGTCTTGAGCTGAAGACCTGCCACAACCTGTCTGAGCACCTGGAGCATTCTCGTGTCGATCGCCCTGCAGGTGATCATCAATGCGCCTGTCCTGTCCAGGGTGCCCGCCTGGGAGAGGAGGCCAAGGCTCCTTTTGACAAACAGGGTCAGAAGCGCCGTCGGGTCATAATTTTCCCCCTCGATCACCACGGGCTCCCCGTCCAGAGCCTGCGCCAGCAGATTTTTCACCAGGATCCCCTGCCCCTCCGCCGCATATCTCACGGCTTCCTTTCCGAAGAGCCACTGGCTGATCCCTTCCTTTTTGCAGAGAGCCGCAGGAATATTGTAGCTCTGGGAACCCGCCACCTGGGATATCGTCTCCACATGCGGGGGCTCCCCGTCTCCCTCCTTACAGACGCAGTAACTCATCTGGCAGAATTCGTTTCCCAGATCATACCCCACTATCAGTTTTTCTCCGCTCAAAAATCCCATGACGTCTCCCCTTTGGCACACCGTTTGCCGCTATTTCAGCGCAAACAGCTTTCTGTTCATAAAATCCTTCCTGGCATACTCCTCCATGAGCTTCTCCATGGTGTCATAGTCCTCCAGCGATCTGCTGATGACAATGTCGTTGACCAGCTGATAGCGGCTGTCACATTCCCCGTCGGTCTCACTCTTCTGCACCGTCCGGCTCTCTGTCAGCTGCTCTGAGCCGCCCTGTTCCTCCGTGATGTAATACTGGAGGCTCTCCCCGAAGAACAGCACAAACTCCTTGAAGCAGACGCCGCCGTAGGCATCCTTCATGTACTCGGACACATATTCTCCCGACTCCCCGGATTCGTCAGGGATCACATAATGGATACAGGCTTTTGCCCCGGGGGCGGCGTAATAGGTGACGATCGTCTTGTCCGCCATCAGCCGCGAGATATAAGGGTTTTCCGTATACTCCCGGAAAAAATCCAGCCTTATCCCCTCGTCTGCAAGCTCCCGCAGGAACAGATCCGCCAGTTCCAGGATCTCCCCGGTGCGCTCGTTCTTTGCCTCGGCATAATATTTCACAAAGGCAAGCCTGCACACCTTCGGGACAGCCTCCCCTCTCTGCTGCATCCGCAGGATCTCTCCGAACACATCACTCTCCGTGATGCGGTTTTTCACAAAATACTCATAGGAACACTGGGCGAGAAAGGCCGCCTTCACATAAGGGTCATGCTCCCCGGCGATGTAGTCCTTGAAGACCTGCATCTTCTCTCCCACGAAAGCGCCGGAATACAGCATCTGTACCAGCATGGCCTCACAGAGGTCATGGCAGTCCAGGCCAAAGGACTTCGCCGCCTTCCACACATTCCTCATTTTCTTTGTCATCCCCCGGTAATGAAGGGTGAGATACCGAAGGATGGTGCTGTCATATTTTCCCTTTCTGAAGCAGCGCACGGCGGCGGCTGTCAGGACCGGATCCTCCGCCATGCCATTTTTTTCCATCAGGGATCCCGTAAGCCGCATGAGGACCTTGATATCTATCCCGTAGGGTCCGTACATGCGCAGCCATTCTCCCGCCTTTTCCTCCTGCCCGCAAATCACCATATACCGGATCAGTTCACTGCGCTCTCCCACGGTAAAGAGTTTCGGGGAGACAGATGCCGCAAACTCCCCGAGACCTGCCGTATTTTCCGCCTCATAATAGATTTCTGCCGTTTTCAGCATCAGCTTCCGGCGGACACGGTCATCGGGATAATCGCTGTCTATGAGCCTCCGCATTCTGGGAATGCTCTCTGTCCCGGTCTCCGGGGTCTCTTTTGACTCCCCGCACAGGTACAGATCCAGCTGCAGGCTGTCTGTGGTCATCGGCAGGAGCATCCGCAGGAACCTGCCCGGCACCATCATTTTTTCCAGTTCATACTCCACGCTCTTGATAAATCTGTTCCCGTATCCGTCCTCAAACGCCAGCGTGTAATCACTGCCGTACAGGGAAACCCAGGTCTCCCCGCCCACGATCGCATACTTCTCCGGGTAGCGTCCCCCGGGCTGGTAAACGCAGACGGTTTTGATGCGGGGATCCTCCACCCTGATCCGGTGGGCAAACAGAAGCCTTGCCAGCGCATCCGCCGTCTGCGGCGTGATCATCTCCGGTGTCAAAAGCTTCTGATACAGCTCGGAAAGCTGCCTGTTAATGTGGAGCTTCCGGATCTGCTCCACGCAGAAGGCCTCCATCTTCTCCCTGCTTTTTAAGAACAGATCCTCGTATCTGTCGGAATTTTTCAGCAGATACCTGTACAGATAAGCCGTCTGCTCGTAGTCCAGACTGTTTCGATAGGAGAAATACATCAGCACCGTTTTGGGGATTTCGCAGGGCGTATCCAGATCCACGGACATCATATAATACTCATAGAGATTCGTGATCCGAAGCTGCTTCTCCACCCCCGCACGATACCACTCAAAATATCTGACGCCCGCCTTGCCGCCCTTGATCAGGAGAGTGCAGATTTCTCTTAAGATTCTTTCATCCTGCTCCTTTCGGTAAAGAGCCTCCAGAATGGAAAAGACGACCGGCTGATACTCCTTTAACTTTCCCGTCAGATAGAGCAGCTGTTCCACCGCCTCCGGTTTCAGGAAATCCTGTCTTGTACCGTACCAGAGCACCTGCTGTTCGAAGCGTCCGAGACGCCGCAGCAGGGCCGGGTTATTATTGACCAGGATCAGCGCCTCCAGATAAAGCACCGGACTGGTGCAGCCGATCTCAAACTGCTTCTCCAGAAAAACCCATCTGCCGGTGACAGATTTGTGATATTCCTCCGACAGATACAGCAAAAGCCATGCCACACGCCAGTTGGAATTGTCCTGTCTGTAGATGCGCTCCACCCGGTCAGTCACCCGCTTTATGTAGGCTTCCTCCCCGTGAAGAAGGGTTGTCAGATACAGATAGTAGGCCAGGAGGGTGTCGTCCCCCTGCCCTTTTTCCAGAAGTTCGGACACATGATCCAGGATCCAGCCGGCCTCGTTGAAGGACTCCTCCGTGATCAGAACCTGCGCCTGGAAAAGCCTTGCGGCAATGTCATTTTCATTCCGGGCCGCCAGCCCCTCCACTATGGTCCTGGTCTCTTTCAGCCACTGTGCCGTACTCAGCCTCTTGGTGCGGTAGGCCTGATACAGCTCCATCAGCCGGAGCGTGCTTTTCCTTGTCTGGACTGCGGCCTGGGAGCGTCCCTTCCCGACACTCACAGTCACAGGGATCTCCAGCGACACATAGGAGTTGTAGAGGAAGAGCCTGCCGAAATTCCTGCCCTCCCTTAAGAAACCTGTGTCGATAAACACAGGCAGCCCGCAATGATTCCCGAGGAAATCATCGTCTGTCAGCACCTGCTTTTCCGTAAATAAGAAATCACCCTCACACTCCACATACAGGCAGGTATATCCCCAGCCGTTTCTCACAAGAGACAGTTCGTGCTCCAGCACGCTGTCAGTCATCCCGGCAGCATTTATGCTGATCTCGATGCTTTCCTCCTGTGCCAGGAACTCTGCCTTCTGCTTTTTGTTCCTTGTGATCAGGAACTCTTCCACGTTCTGTTCCTGTCCGTCCACTGCACTGAGCGCTCTGTAGTCTTCGTAAAAGGCCGCGTCGCTGCCCTGGAATATGCGGTAAAATTCCGGGGAATAAAACAGAGTCACCGCCTCCTGCCAGTTGCTCTTTGCAAGATTTGCAAAATGGAACAGATTTTTCACAGTCCCGACAGAAGACTGCAGGACGATGCGCTCTATGGAAACCACAAAAGGGAGATAGTACTCTCCCTGATTGCTGACAATATAAAAATTGCCCTTCGCCACCTCTCCCTCTTCCATGGTTTCCCCGTGAAAACAGAAGGTGATTTCCTCGTCACAGCCCGAAAACTCGCCCGTCAGACACTCCATCCGAAGGTCCGAGCTGGTCACCCTGCCGCTCACAGGACGGCCCGGGACTGAGGAAATGCGAAAAGCTCCCTCATAACTCTCCCCCTTTTTCAGGGAAAGCTCTATTTTTGCGCAGGAGAAGTCAAGCGAAGCGTCTTCGTAGTCAAAATTTCCCTCCAGTATCTCATTGATTATCTTCTGCATTTGCTCCACCCACTTTACCAATAAAATTGCCCTATGCTTAATTATAACAAAAACTCACGCACAGGGCAATTTTTTTCAGATAAATATTATTCCAGGTTCAGTTTTTTCTCTGTGATCAGATAAGAAGCCAGATACAAAAGTACCGCCATGACCACTTCCAGAAGCAGGCTTGTGATGGAATTGGTGTCCACATAGCTGTTGAGTATGTAGCTGTCCGTCAGGGTCTGCGAGAGCATGTGGGTCGAGTAGATGCTCTGTGTCACACTGTTTAAGATCATGCTCAGGATCACGATGCCTGCATAGCTGACGATCGCCATCAGAACCCTGTGTTTCGGGAACAGCTGCCCGATGGAGATAGCGCCGTAGAGGATGATCAGGGAACAGAACGGGCCGACAATGGAAGAGATCACAAGTATCACAGCCCAGAGTGTCACATCAAATCCGAATTCCGACCTCAGCAGATCTAAGATCTCCCATCTGAACTCACTCAGATACCGCCACAGGCCTCCCGACAGGAACAGATTGCACACCGTCCCCACCAGCACAGCCACGGAGGCGTAGACCGCAAGGGTTATGATCAGCATCCAGAGCCCGTCCGCCAGTATTTTGGAAAGCAGGATCCGGCTCTTTTTCACAGGCAGGGTAAAGGTGAGATACCCCTCATCCGTGTACATGGAATGATAAAAATGTACACCCAGGTAGATCAGGATGCCGAAGCTCGCCCCAGCCAGCAGGATCATGTACAGAACCAGCGTCATCATGCTCATAATGTCAAATACGCTGACTCCGCCGTGGGAGCTGCGGCCGGTCACAAGCTTCCACATGGGAGACTGGAAGGCCAGCCACCCGAAAAAGGTGTCCACCGCGATCAGGATCAGCAGGATACAGCCCACCTTGTAAATACTCTTCCACTCGTGTTTAAACAGCTTGCCTAACATGCGAACACCTCCCTGAAATAAGCATCCACGGATTTACCGTGCTGTTCTCTGATGTTGTCCACCGATGTGTACAGCACCAGATGACCGTACCGCATAAAGATCACCTCGTCCAGGACCTGCTCGATGTCCCCGATCAGGTGAGTGGAGATGAGTACAGTCGCCTCCGGGTTGTAGTTGTTGATGATCGTCCGGAGAATGTAATCCCTCGCCGCCGGATCCACGCCTGCGATCGGCTCGTCCAGCACATACAGATCCGCCTGCCTGCTCATCACAAGGATCAGCTGCACCTTCTCCTTGTTGCCCTTGGAGAGAGTCTTCAGCTTGGCGGAAGGGTCAATGTTGAGATTATGCAGCATTTCCAGCGCCTTTTCCTTCGAAAAATCCGCATAAAAGTCGCAGAAAAAGTCAAGGATCTCGCTGATCTTCCTGTTGTCCGACAGATAGGTGCGGTCGGGCAGATATGCCACATGCGCCTTCGTCTGTGCTCCCACTTCATTTCCGTTGATCCTGATGCTTCCCTGGGTCGGCGTCAAAAGACCGTTCAGCATCTTGATCAGCGTTGTCTTGCCGCTGCCGTTTGGCCCCAGAAGGCCGATGATCTTCCCCCTCGGAAGCGTCAGCGTGATATTGTTCACCGCCACATGCTTTGCGTCATAAGCCTTGGTAAGCCCCGTGATTTCAACCAGTTCACTCATAAGTCATTCCTCTCCCTCCTGTATCATCCCGACAGCCTCTTTCCTTGAATACCCAAGCTTATCCATGCCGGAAAAATAGGCATTCACCTGCTCCTTTGCGAGGATCCCCCGAAAGCCCCGGATCAGTTCTTCATCCTCTGTCACAGTCCTGCCGTTGGTTCTTTGGGTGACGATAAGTCCCCCGCGCTCCAGCTCTGCAAACGCCTTCTGCATCGTGTTTGGATTCACCGCCGCCTCTGCCGCCAGCTCCCGCACGCTTGGGAGCCTGGCTCCCGGCGGATAGAAGCCGGACACGATCTGCATCCGGATCTTTTCCACCAGCTGCGCGTAGATCGGTCTGTCAGTATCCAGATCCCATGCCATAAACTCTCATCCCTTCCATCAATCATTTTGTGTTGCTGTATTAGCTTTATAGTACAAT
>CAYPSH010000038.1:0-9221 GCA_964413445.1 uncultured Acetatifactor sp. | reverse complement strand
CAACCAGGAGTACAAACGCCAGAACGGGGACAGCCAGGTGGATGAGAGGGCACTGCGGGAAATCTATCTCGCTCCCTTTGAGACGGCGGTGAAGGAGGCGCATCCGGATACGGTGATGTGCGCCTACAACAAAGTCAACGGGATCCACGCCAGCGACAACAGATGGCTGCTCACAAAGGTGCTCCGGGAGGAGTGGGGCTTTGACGGGATGGTGGTCACCGACTGGGGCGCCTTAAACGACAGGATCAGGGCCTGGCAGGCAGGGTGTGACCTGAACATGCCGGGCGGCTCTAAGTATATGGAGGCGGCTGCGCTCAAAGCTGTAAGGGACGGAACGCTTTCTGAGGAGGATATCGACGCTTCGGTGGGGAGGATCCTGCGCCTTGCCCGGAAAGCGGACGCAGGCAGAAAAGGCAGAGAGGGCATGCCCTGTGATTTCGACGTGGAAGCGCACGACGAGCTCGCCTACCGGATCGCGGTGCAGGGGGCGGTGCTCTTAAAGAACGAGGGCGGCCTTCTTCCGGCAAAAGCGGAGGAAATGGTGCTTATCGGCTCCATGGCGGAAAATTTCCGCTGTCAGGGCGCCGGTTCCAGCCATATCAATCCCACAAGGTCCAGCAGTTTAAGGTCGGCCTTGCCGGAGGTTCCTTTCTGCCCCTGCGGGGACAAGGACGGAAAAGTGACGGAGGCGGAGCTTGACAGGGCAGTGCAGGCTGCAAAGGGGGCAAAAGTTGCCGTGGTGGTGGCGGGACTTCCGGATTCCCATGAATCTGAGGGGTTTGACCGGGATGACATGAGCCTTCCCGAGGGGCACAACCGGCTGATAGAGGCAGTGGCAGAGGCAAATCCCGATACGGTGGTGGTGCTTGTGGGCGGCAGCCCTATGGAAATCCCATGGTGTGACAGGGTGAAAGCCATTCTCTATATGGGACTGCCCGGGCAGGCGGGAGGCAGAGCCTGTGCCGACCTGCTGACGGGAAAGGAAAATCCCGGCGGAAAGCTGACGGAGAGCTGGCCGCTTACCTATAAAGATGTGATCTCGAGGGAGACCTTCGGGAGGAAAAATGTGGAATACAGGGAGAGCATCTATGTGGGCTACCGTTACTACGACAAGGCCGGAAAACAGGTGCGCTTCCCCTTCGGGCATGGGCTGAGCTACACAGGATTTGCGTACAGCGATCTTAAGCTGGAGGGCCGGAAGGTTTCTGTAAATGTCACCAACACCGGGGACAGGGCCGGAGCCGAGGTGGTGCAGCTGTACGTGGCACCGCCGGAGGGTGGGCTCCACCGCCCGAAGAAGGAGCTGAAAGGCTTTGTGAGGCTGAAACTGGAGCCGGGTGAGTCGAAAACCGCTGTATTTACGCTGGACGACAGGAGCTTTGCCGTCTGGGATAACGGCTGGAAGGTGCCGGGCGGGACCTACCTTGTCTGCCTTGGCAGCTCCGGACAGGATATCAGGCTGACCGATGAGATCGAAGTGCCGGGAGAGAGGACACCAGCGCCGGACTGGCAGAAGGGAAGCTGGTATGAGACTTTAAGGGGGACACCGGGAAGAGAAGAGTGGGAGAAGGCCGTGGGACATCCTGTGGCCCTTCCTTCGGAGGCCAAAAAGGGCAGCTTTACCATGGACAACACCTGCATGGAGATGAAGGATTCCTCCCTTGTGATGAAGCTCCAGTACAGGGCCACGGAGCTTATGATGTCGAGGCATTTCGGCTGGAGACGGGACTACCGGGATCCGGGCTTTCGGATGATGATGGCCTGTGCCGCCGACTGCCCCTTGCGTGCAGCGGTGATCAGCTCCGGCGGCGCCTTTTCCTACCGCGTGGCAGCAAGTCTCCTCGCCATGGCAAACGGGCATTTCTTCAAGGGGATCGCGAGGCTGCTGCATCTTACAGGTCAGTAATATTCTGCCCTCTTTCGGAGGGAATATTGTTGATAAAACTGACGAAATTTGATATGATGAGCGCATAAGCGGCGAGCGCGGGACAGATGACAGAATATATTGAGCCAGTCTGCGACTCGTTCTGACAATGGCAGATAACTGCAAAAAATAATAAAACGAAAGGAGTATAAGACTTATGGGAAAAGTTGTGAAACTGTCCCCCGACACTCTGAAGAGCCTGCGTGAGGTCAATCCGAGGCTGATGTCCTACAACATTGAGTTCGCAGAGGTCACTGGGGGAACCTTCTGGAAGGCTTACACGCCGGAGCAGATCGAGGGGACCGAGGAATTCAAGGTGAATGCCGATGTTGAGGGCATTGCCGCCATGTACAAGGATCTGATGCAGGTGTACGCCCCCATCAATCTCTACGACGGGAAGCTCCGCGCACTGGCGAAGGAGCTCGGTCCCGCATGGGTGCGTGTGTCCGGAACCTGGGCGACCAAGACCTACTACGACTTTGACGGGACGACAGGCGGAAAGGTCCCGGAAGGCTACCTGAATGTGCTGACCCGCGACCAGTGGATCGGTGTGCTGGATTTCGTCAAGGCGGTGGGCGCAAAGCTGATCATCTCCCTGGCAAACTGCCCGGGGCTTCACAGCGCAGATGAGCCCTGGAACCCTTCTGAGGCGGAGAAGATTTTTTCCCTGAGCAGGGAGTACGGTGTACCCATCAATGCGGCAGAGTTCACCAATGAGCCAAATATGCTGGAAGAGACCGGCTTCCCGCCCGGATATACCGCTGAGGATTACGCCAGGGATCAGGATCTGTTCTTTCATTGGGTGCGTCAGAATTACCCGGAGACCATTCTGGTGGGGCCCAGCACCACCGGCGGGGACATTTCCATCGGCAAGGCTGCGGGCGGCGTGGAGAAGCTGATCAAGAACACCTGCGGCTGTGATGATCTGATGAGGGGAACCACGGAAAAACTGGATGTGTTCAGCTACCATTATTACAACGGCGTCTCCGAGCGCCTTGCCTCCGTGATGCCGGAAGCTCACTGGCTTGCAGACGAGGCTGTCACAGAGGATTACCTGGGTGTGGCGCCCAAGTATGCACGCCTGTATACTTCCTTCCGCGACAAATACTGCCCCGGCGGGGAGATGTGGGTGACCGAGTCCGGAGATGCGGGCGGCGGAGGTGACACCTGGGCCAGCACTTATCTGGATGTGTTCAGGACCTTAAATGAGCTGGGCGGTTTTTCTGCGGTGACAAACGGTGTGATCTTCCACAATACGCTGGCCTCCAGCGACTATGGTTTCCTTGCCAGGGGAGTCTTTGATCCCCGGCCGAACTACTTTGCCGTTCTCCTCTGGAACCGTCTGATGGGCAGCACTGTGTATGATGCCGGTGAGGTGGAGGAGGGCGCTCATGTCTACGCCCACAGCCGAAAGGACGGACAGGAAGGTGTGGTCTATCTGATCATCAACAATTCTGTGACAGAGACCACCACAGTGGAGCTCCCGAAGGCTGCGAAACGCTACACTCTCTCCGGAAAGGACGGTATCCGCTCCCGCGTCATGGCGCTGAACGGAAAAGGTCTTGTCCTTGGAGAGGACAACAGTCTGCCGGGGATGGATCCCGTTGACCAGGCGGCCGGTATCCTGGAACTTGCCCCCGGCACCTGCACCTTCCTGGTGCTGTGACAGGGTGCTCTCTTTGGGGAAAATGATAAGGAAACGCTGATAAAATCAGCGTTTCCTTAAAAAATGGGAAAAAACGGAAATGCAGGTATAGAAGGGGGTCAGGGGATGAAGAAACAGAGCTTAAACGGAGAGTGGAGGCTGGAAATCTCCGGAAAGGATGCAGGACTTTTGCCTGAAGGGGGCATATCTGCTGCGGTTCCGGGATCGGTCTACGGGGCGCTTCTGGAACAGAAGCTGATACCGGACCCGTATTATCGGGACAATGAGTTAAAGGTACTGCCGCTGATGGAAAATGATTTCTGCTTTACGAGGACCTTTGAGGCGGACGCTGCGCTGTGTTCCTGTGACAGGGTGCTGCTTCATTTTGACGGTCTGGACACCCTGGCGGACATCTATGTGAATGAAACCCGGGTGGGAAGCGCCGCAAATATGCACAGGGTCTGGGAGTACGACCTGACTGAGGCGGGGTGTATTGCGGAGGGGGAGAACCGGATCAGGGTGATTTTCCATTCTCCCACGAAATACATTAAGGAGGAGAACCAAAAGGTATACACGGGCGGCGCCTCGGAGGCAATGGAGGGGTTCCCGCACCTGAGAAAAGCACACTGCATGTTCGGCTGGGACTGGGGTCCGAGACTGCCGGATGCAGGGATTTTCAGAGAAGCTTCTCTTCTGGGAATCGGGAAGAGCCGTTTGAAGTCGGTCTACATCACACAGGAACATGAGCCGGGAAAGGTGACGCTTGGGTTTGACATCTCTCTGGAAACCTTTGCGGACGGGGGAGAGGAAACCGTAAAGATCACTCTGTTTTCCCCGGACGGGGAAGTCCTGGCTGTCAGGGAGACCCCTTTTGCAGCTTATGAACCGGGAGAGGAAAGGCTTGTGGTGGAAAATCCCAGGCTCTGGTGGCCCAGAGGCTACGGGGAGCAGCCGCTCTACCGGGTGAGAGTGGAGCTTTTGGACAGGAAGGGTGAATGTCTGGATGTCTGGGACAAAAAGATCGGGCTTCGGACCATGAGGGTCAATACGGACCCGGACCAATGGGGCAGATGCTTTGCCCACGAGGTCAACGGGGTGAAGGTCTTTGCCATGGGCGCGGATTATGTGCCGGAGGACAACCTGCTTGGGAGAGTGAGCGAAAAGCGGACGAGGAAGCTTCTGGAAGCGGCTGTCTGGGCAAACCATAACTGTGTCAGAGTCTGGGGAGGCGGCTATTACCCGGATGATTTCTTCTATGATTGCTGCGATGAGCTGGGGCTGATCGTATGGCAGGATTTCATGTTTGCCTGCGCCTCCTACGAGCTGGACGAGGCTTTCGAGGAGAATGTGAGGAGAGAGATCACCGACAATGTGAGGAGGATCCGCCACCATGCCTGTCTGGGGCTTTGGTGCGGCAACAACGAGATGGAGGCGCAGGTCCTTGACGGTGCCTGGCGGCCTTCCTTAAAGCAGAGATATGACTATATCAAGCTGTATGAATATATCATTCCGAAGATTGTGAGGAAAGAAGACCCGCAGACCTTTTACTGGCCTTCCTCGCCGTCCTCCGGCGGCAATTTTGACAATCCTTCGGATCAGACCAGAGGAGATGTCCACTACTGGGATGTCTGGCACGGAAACAAGCCGTTTACGGAGTACCGAAAGTTTCACTTCAGGTATCTGTCGGAGTTCGGCTTCCAGTCCTTCCCCTGTATCAGGACGGTGGAAAGCTTTACGGAGCCGGAGGACAGAAATATTTTTTCCAGGGTGATGGAGATGCACCAGAGGAACTGTGCGGCAAACGGAAAGATCATGAACTATCTGTCGGCAACCTATCTGTATCCCAAGGACTTTGAGCATCTTTTGTATGCCTCCCAGCTGCTGCAGGCGGATGCCATCCGCTGCGGGGTGGAACACTTCCGCCGTTTCAGAGGGCAGTGCATGGGGACGGTTGTCTGGCAGTTGAACGATATCTGGCCTGTGGCATCCTGGTCAGGCATCGATTATTACGGAAGATGGAAAGCGCTTCACTACGCGGAGCGCAGGATGTTCGCACCGGTGCTGATCTCCTGCGAGGAGAAGGGGGAGGTCAGCGAAAGGCCTTTCTGCACGGCACAGCCTGCTCCGATCGAAAAGAGCGCAAGGCTGCATGTGGCCAACGAGACAGGGAAAGAGGTGCAGGGGACTGTTTTCTGGAGTCTGCGCCTGCCGGACAGCAGTGTGCTCGCAAGCGGAAGCAGTGAACTGAAAGTGCCGCCGCTTGACGGTGTCTGGATGGATAAGCTGGATTTTGGGGAATATGATGAGAGACGGATGCATCTGACCTGCCGCTTTGAGGTAAACGGGGAGACAGTCTCGGAGAATTCCTGCCTGTTTACGCCTCCCAAGCACTATTATTTTGAAAATCCTCATCTTCAGTGGGAGAGGAATGGCAAGAGGATCACCGTCTTTGCGGATGCCTACGCAAAAAATGTGGAGATTTCCGGGGTGGACGGGGATCTGTGGCTCTCGGACAACTTTTTCGACATGGAGGCGGGAGAGCGCACAGTGGAGATCCTTGCGGGAGATGCACAGGAAATCCGCTGCCGATCAGTCTACGACATAGGCGTATGAGCCGCCAGAGGATAGATCTGAACAGTTACAGAATAAAATAAGGAGGAAGAGGACATGGGAAAGATTTGCGCATCGAGGACGGATGCGGTTGAGCAGCGGGAGATTGACCACATGAATCTTTCGCGGGAACTGGCGGGGGAATGTATGGTGCTTTTGGAAAATGACGGTGCGCTCCCGCTCAGACAACCGCAGAAAATTGCGCTGTACGGAAACGGGATCCGCCGGACTGTCAGAGGAGGTACCGGCTCCGGAGATGTCAACACCAGGAGCAACACCAATGTGGAGCAGGGCTTTGTAAATGCAGGCTTTGAGGTGACAACAAAGGGCTGGCTGGACAGACAGGAGGAAAAGATTGCTGCCTCCAAAAAAGAATATTCCGACTGGACAAAGGCAGAGGCAGAGAAAAACAACACAGATGAGTTTGTGATACAGTTTGACAACCCTTACCATGATCCTGCCCCTGTGCTGATCACGGAGGAGGATTTCGCAGCGTCCGGCACGGATACGGCTGTGTATGTCATTGCCCGCAATTCCGGGGAGGGTGCGGACCGATTCTTCAGGGAAGGAGATTATCTGCTGTTTTCGGAAGAAAAGCAGAATCTGGAATTTCTGGCATCCCATTACAGAAAGGTCATAGTGGTGCTGAACATCGGCGGCGTGATGGACATGACTGAGATCAACAAGATCCCCGGCATTAGCGCTGTCCTTTTGATGACCCAGCTTGGCAATCTGGGCGGGGATGCGCTGGTGGATGCCGTGACCGGCAGGGTAACCCCTTCGGGTAAGACGACGGATACCTGGGCGAAGGATTACAAAGATTACCCCTCCTCCGCACAGTTTAGCCACAACGGCAGCGTCCACGATGAAGAGTACACAGACGGCATCTATGTGGGCTACCGCTATTTTGACAGCTTTTTCGTGCAGCCGGAGTATTGTTTTGGCTTCGGAAGATCCTACACGGATTTCTCTATCCACACCGACCCGGTCTCCGTGAAAAACGGCCGTGTGGAGATCCCTGTGACGGTAAAAAATACCGGGAAGGAATACGCAGGCAAGGAAGTAGTGCAGGTCTATTACACGGCTCCGGAGGGAGAGATCCCCAAACCCTATCAGGAGCTGGCGGCCTTTCGCAAGACAGCCCTGCTCGCTCCCGGGGCCTCGGACAAGATGATCCTGTCCTTTGATGTGAGGGATATGGCATCCTATTCCCAGAAGGGGGCGGCATGGATCCTGGAGAAGGGTGACTACATTATCCGTGTGGGCAGCAGTGCCTTGGATACTGTGCCTGTGGCAGTCCTTACTCTGAAGGAAGAGAAAAAGACGCAGGTGGGAAAGAACCTGTTTGCTCTGGATCGTCCTCTGGAGGAGATCGTACCGGAGAAGGCTGCTCTGGCAAAGAAGAGAGTGAGCGGTATCCCGGCAGAGCTTCCCCGACTGGAGGTGGATCTCTCCGCGGTGGAGACAGTGCAGATCACCTATCAGGGAGAGAGGCAGCCCTACACCACCGATCAGACGAAGACCCTCACCATGCAGGATGTGAAGGACGGAACCTGTACAGTTGAGGAGCTGGTGTCACAGCTTACCGTGGAGGAGATGGCCGAGATATGCGTGGGGACACTTCGCGCCGACGGCGGTTCCGTCGTGGGAAATGCCTCATCTCTGGTGCCGGGCGCGGCGGGAGACACTTCCGCTGTGATCTTGAACACCCGCGGTGTGAAAAGCATCATTATGGCAGACGGGCCGGCAGGCTTAAGACTGCAGCCCCACTTTAAGACGACAAAAGAAGGGAAGCTTCTTCCCGGCGGATCTATCCTGGGCGATGTGGTGGAGCCCTTTGACCCGAACCTGAAGGATGAGGAAGTGGATGACTACTATCAGTACTGTACAGCCATCCCCATCGGCTGGGCGCTGGCGCAGTCCTGGAATGAGGAGCTGGTTGCCAGAGCGGGAGATATGGTTGGGGCTGAGATGGAGCAGTTTGGCGTGGATCTGTGGCTGGCACCTGCGCTGAACATCCACAGAAATCCCCTCTGCGGGCGCAATTTTGAGTATTATTCGGAGGACCCTTTTGTTGCGGGAAAGATTGCCGCGGCAATGACAAAGGGGGTGCAGAAGCATCCCGGCAAGGGGACCACCATCAAGCATTTTGCGGCAAACAATCAGGAGGACAACCGATATTTTGTCAATGCCCATGTCAGTGAGAGGGCGCTCCGCGAAATCTATCTGAAGGGCTTTGAGATTGCAGTGAAGGAGGCACAGCCGCTTTCGATCATGACCTCCTACAATCTCCTGAACGGAATCCACACCGCAAATAATCACGATCTGCTGCAGGGGGTGGCGAGAGATGAGTGGGGCTTTGAGGGAACTATTATGACCGACTGGTTTACCTCCCAGGATTTGCCCATGCTCACCGGCAAGTTTAAGCCCATCTACCCCATCTCTGCGTCCACGGGCTGCATCTATGCCGGAAACGATATCCAGATGCCCGGCTGTAAAAAGAATGCGGACGACATCGTCACGGCGGTGAAGTCGGGAAAAGAGCTGGACGGATATACCATCACGCTGGCTGACCTGCAGTTCAACGCGGCAAATGTCATCCGTGCTGCGGCAAAGACAATGTAAAAGAGAAAAAGAGGTATGCCAGAATGATCAGACTCTGACATACCTCTTAGTTAGTTCCGGGTTAATGATCTTTCAATGCGGCGAGTTTTGCTTCCAATTCTGCAATCTGCGCATCTTTGTCGGCGAGAGCAGCCTTTGAGTCAGCCAGAGCTGATTCAGTGTCAGCGAGAGCAGCTTCTGAATTGGCGAGAGCAGCTTCTGAATTGGCGAGAGCGGCTTCCTTGTCGGCGAGAGCGGTTTCCTTGTCGGCGAGAGCGGCTTTTGAATTGGCAAGAGCGGCTTCTTTGTCGGCGAGAGCAGCTTCTGTGTCAGCCAGAGCGGCTTTGGCTTCGGCCAGCTTCCTTTGGGTGTCTTCCGCCTCCTTCTGCGCTTCCTCCACCATATATTTCTCTAAATTGCGATCCATGATCCTTAGTG
>CAYPSH010000037.1:0-9280 GCA_964413445.1 uncultured Acetatifactor sp. | reverse complement strand
TGACAACCAGCTGGAAAAGGCAAAGGAAGTGCTGAGAGAAAAAATGCAGTAATAACAGATAAAGGCCGGATGTTAATATGAACAGACGAAAAGTATTTGAAAAATATATGGCCCGATACCTTCTGGTGATCGGGCTTGTACTTCTCTGTGCGATTCCCTTCGGAGTCATGGCATATCGGTATATCAGGGAATATACGATTTCCAAAACGATCACCCGGGTGGAGAGACAGGTTCAAAATCTGGACAGTCAGATCGAGAAGATGCATCTGATCGCAACGATGATGGGGGAGGACGAGCATCTGCTCGGGCTGGCCTCCGTCAGGGGAGAAATCCCGTCGGAACGGTATCTGTATATGAACTATGTCAGAAAAAGGCTGTTTGAAATTGAGAATATCTATGACTTTGCATCCACATCCTTTGTTATCTTCAGACACAATCCGGCCTTTGTCTCCCAAAGCCAGGTGGATAAGGACTGGTATGATTATTACGGCAGCTTTCTGTCCGCAGAAGGGTATGATGCGGAGGCGTTTCTGCAGCTTCTGAGAGAACCGTGGGAGGACAGCCCGTACAGGGTGGTAAACGGCATACGGTATTATGATTCACAGATGGAAAATGAGCTGGAACAGGCTGTTATCTATAAAGAAGTGCTGACTGCGGGCGGAAGCTCCTTTTCCGGGAATTCAGTCATTGTCTTTTTGATCGACCGGGAAAAAATGATAGATATGCTTCTGGACGGGGAAGACCGGGAACATACGCTTCTTCTGATCACAGACCGCGCAGGGCAGGCTGTTGTCACATCCGGGGAGGCTATCGCCCAAGCTGCGGACCTTGGCGGGACCAAAGAGGGGAAAGCCAGGATAGACGGCAGGGATTACTGGGTGATCCGCTGCAAGGGGGACGACAGTGGCCTGACTGTCACTGTCGGCTATCCGATGGAGACCATTGCCGATCAGCTTCAGGCGATCCTCCGCCTGCTGCTTCTCTATGTGCTGCTGGGCTGCGCCGGAGCGGTGGTCATAACGATCATGTTCACCTGGCACTGGTTTAAACCCATGCGTAAGGTACTGGATGAGGTGGAAAATCTGGAGGATATCCATGTCGAGAAAGAGAACGAGTATGACTATATCCGGGAATCCATCCTGAAGCTGGTCTCAGCGAAGGACGAGGCGGAGCTGAAGATCCTGCTGGCGGACGCGGAAAACCAGGCGATCATGCTGGAGAATGTCTTTATCCGCGGGTTTTCCAGCAGGGAGAAGCTGGAAGAGTTTAAGAGAAGTTTTTCCTGGCCGGAAGGAGATTATTATGTGGTATTCTTCCGCCTGGAACAGCATAAGCCTGCGGAAGATACTGATACGGCAGAAGCCGGAGAATCACACGCTCAGCCAAGACAGATCCTGCTCCGCACGATGGAGCTTTTCCAGAATCAATATGGCAGCACTCTGATCCAGCTGCATCTGGAGCATGAACAGATGACCGCGATAGTTCCGGCCACCGGCCTGACAGACGGAGAACTGCAGTCGATGCTGCAGGGTGTCTGTGAGAAGGTCTGTGAGGAGTATCCGGCATGCCTGATCATCGGGATCAGCCGCAGACAGGAGGAGCTGGATGAGATCAATGTGGCATTTGCGCAGGCGAGACAGACGGTCCGCGCATATAAGAATAAGGGAAAGAGCCGTGTGGAATTTTACCAGATGCTGTATGAGGCAGGAAAGAACTGCTTCCATATGGATGAACTCCGCAAACTCTATGATCTGACGCTGTGTACGGACCGCGCAGGGATAAACAGTATTTTTGAAAAGATGAAGCAGGAAAATCTTTCCTCGCCGGAGCAATATGAGTTTCAGAAGCTGGAAATCTACTATACGATCCTGTTTATCCTGCACTCCGTCTGCCAGCAGATGTCGATCCCTATGGAGGAGAACCAGCGCACTGTCGTGGAGCTCCAGAAGACGGATTTCTCAGAGGGGCTGGAGATCATGCAGCAGGAGGTCCTGAAGGTCTGCAATCTGATCGACGGCAAAAAGGCAAGCCACAATGAAAAACGCAGAACGCAGATCCTGGAGTATCTTGGCGCAAATTTCAACCGCCCGGAACTGAACGCGGATCTGGTCAGCCGCGAACTGGGGCTTTCGGAGAAATATGTATATTCTTTCTTAAAAGAGCAGACGGGAAAGACCTTTTCGTCTTATCTGGAGGATCTCAGGATGGATTATGCGGTGAAGGGCCTGAAACACACGGACTGGAGCAATGAAAAAATTGCCCAGGAGTCCGGCTTCGGGTCGGTGAACACATTCTACCGCGTCTTTAAGAAGAGAACGGGTGTGTCTCCCAGTGCTTACCGGAAACAGGAGGAATGAAAAACCATGGCTGTATTTGTCAAAATGGACAGATACAGCCATTTTTTTACCAAAAATGGGATGGTTTTCCCAAAATGAAACAGTGTAATCTTACGCATTGTTGTGCAAAATGGAAGTTGAAAGTATACAGGAGGAGGCTTTTTTGTATAAAATCGCAGTGTAAACAAGATACAGAACCGGTATCGTTTCAGAAGGGAGAAAAAGCAATGAGAAACATGAAACATGCGAAAAGAGTGACAGCTGCCGCTCTGGCGGGACTCATGGTGATGGGAATGGCAGGATGCGGTTCCCAGTCTGACACAGGCACAGAGACAACCTCAAGTGCGGCATCGAGCAGCACCGAACAGACATCAACTGCTTCTTCAGAGTCCACGGAGTCTGCGGAATCTACAGAGAGGCAGAAACTGGTGATCGCACTGCAGACCTACAGCTTTATCACTGACTACGACGAGAACTATCTGACGAAGAGACTGGAAGACGAACTGGGAGTTGACATTGAATTTACCCTCCTCTCCGCAGACAGCTCAGAGGCCACAACCCAGCTGTCTCTGATGATTTCCGCGGGACAGGATCTTCCGGATATCATCTGTACCAACGGCGCGCTTTCAACAGAGGCAATTCTGGAATACGGAAGCAAGGGCGTGCTGATCCCCCTGCAGGATATGCTGGCTGACCCTGAGATCGCACCGAACTTTAACAGCGTTGTGTCAGAGGAAGACAGGGAGGCCATTCTGGAGGGCACCACGAGCGCAGACGGAAACGTATATGCGATGGCACAGTATGAGCCCCAGACATGGAATATGACACCTTACAGAATGTACATCAATCAGGACTGGCTGGATGCCTTGAATCTTCCTATGCCTACCACGACAGAAGAGTATTATGAGACCCTGAAGGCGTTTGCAACACAGGATCCAAACGGCAACGGCATTGCGGATGAAATCCCTGCCTACGGCATCTCAGCAGGTACCTACGGCGAGAATATCACCATTCCGCTGATGAACTCCTTCATCTATTATCCGACGACCAAGATGACCCAGGCAGTCCTGACACTGGATGAGTCCGGAGAAAATGTGATCGCTCCCTTTGTGGAGGACGGCTGGAGAGAAGGCCTGGAGTACATGAACAGGCTTTGCTCCGAGGGACTTCTGCCTGAGGCAGTCTTCACAGATGACAAGACACAGTTTATGGCAGTGCTGAACAATGAGGAGATCAACCTGGTGGGCTCCCTGAGCACAGGTTCCCTTTCCAGATGGACTGATTACGACAACAATGCCAACGGACAGCAGTACGAGATGATGCCCGCGCTCACGGGACCGGAAGGCATCGCTTACTCACCTTTCCTCCAGTATACGCCGACCTCCATCTGGTTTGTGACATCCGCCTGCGAGAATCCGGAGCTGGCAGTGAAGCTGGGAGATTATTTCTATGACCCCGAGATTTCCAATATCACCCGTTACGGTGAGCCTGATGTGGACTGGACCACAGACGAGGCTGCTCTGAGCGATGACAGCTACTCAAAAGCTTATATCGAGGCCGGACTGTGCGACAAAAAGTCCCTGCTGGTTTTGAATGACATCTGGGGCGAGAACAATGCAACCTTCTGGAGAGACATCAATCCCCGTTATTCCACCATCGAGGACAGCAACGGTGTGGTTTATGCGACAGAGTGGGATCCGACTGTGAAGTCCCTGAAATTCTATGCTGACAACTACAACTATTATTACACAGCGCATCCGGACAAGCTGCTTCCTACTCTGACTTACACCAACGATGAGGCACAGGAGCAGTCCGAGATTCTGGTAAACGTTGCCACCTATGTAAGCCAGAGCATGGCTCAGTTCATCACAGGCGAGCGTCCTCTGACAGACAAGGAGTGGGAGTCATACAAGAAGGAACTGGATACCATGGGTCTGCAGGTGTGGATCGAAAATGCACAGGCAGCTTATGACAGAACCAAATAGGTAAAATTTGTGAAATAAAGATAAATCAAGACAATAGGGCAGGCCGGGGAACAAAAACATGCCCCGGCCTGCTTTTCAGTTCAGAAAAGAGGAAAAGATCAGGTGAAAAAGCATGCAAATTTAAAGAAAAAAATCCTTGCGAGATGGCAGTTGTATCTCCTCCTGTTAGTGCCGCTGCTCTACATCATCATATTTGCCTATGTCCCGATGGGAGGTCTGATCATTGCCTTTAAGGATTATGATTTCCGGTTGGGAATCCTGAAAAGCCCCTGGGTCGGATTAAAGCATTTTCAGAATTTTTTTCAGTCCTATAAGTTTAAGCTGGTGCTGAAAAATACTCTGACGCTTTCTGTCTACAGCCTGCTGGTTTCCTTCCCGATCCCGATCATTTTCGCGCTGCTGCTTAACTCCATGAGAAACCGCCGGTATGCGAAGCTGATCCAGACGGTTACATATGTCCCTCACTTTATCTCGACGGTCATCATGGTCGGACTCATCACACAGCTGTTGAGCAACCGTACAGGAATATACGGAACATTATATGGCCTGTTCACCGGGGAGGCAGCGCCGAACATCCTGGCCAGCGGTCCTCTTTTCAAACACATCTATGTATGGTCGGGGGTGTGGCAGAATACGGGATATAACGCCATCATCTATATCGCTGCGCTGGCGGGAGTGGATATGTCGCTTCACGAGGCGGCGATGATAGACGGCGCAAGTAAATTGCAGCGCATCCGGCACATAGATCTTCCCAGCATCATGCCGACGGCGACGATCATGCTGATCCTGGCGGTCGGACAGATCATGAATATCGGCTATGAGAAGGTGCTCCTGATGCAGAACGACCTGAACCTGAATTACAGTGAGATCATTTCCACTTATGTCTATAAGGTTGGTCTTGCCAGCGGGATCACAAACTTTTCCTTGTCTGCGGCGATCAGTATGTTCAACTCGGTCGTGAACTTTGTGCTTTTGATCACTGTGAACAAGATTACAAAGAAACTCAGCGGATCGGGGATCTTTTAGGAACGATGAGCAGAAAGGAAAACAGGATGAAGAGAAACAATCAAATTGCATCAAAGGTAAAGATCGGCAGCGGGGACAGGGTTTTTTATCTGATATCGGGACTGCTGCTGACGTTCGTGTTTATTGTGGTATTGTACCCGTGTATCTTTGTACTGGCAGCGTCATTTTCCTCGGGCACGGCAGTGCAGTCCGGCAAAGTGATCCTGTGGCCGGTAGGGTTTAACCTGGTCGGCTATGACACAGTATTCCACACCTCAAATATCTGGAAGGGCTTTGCCAATTCTATCTATTATACGGTGGTCGGTACTCTGATCAATGTAGTGGTCACAATCCTGGCTGCCTACCCGCTGTCGAGGCAGGACCTGGTGGGCAGGGACAAGCTGATGCTGTTTTTCACCTTTACCATGTTCTTCAACGGCGGCATCATCACAAACTATATTCTGGTGTCGAAGCTTGGGATCATCAACACCAGATGGGCATTGCTTCTCCCCGGAGCAATGAGCGTCTATAATATGATCATTGCCAGGACCTTCCTGCAGAACAACATCCCGACAGAGCTTCTGGAGGCATCCCAGCTGGACGGCTGCAGCGATATCCAGTATCTCATCAATGTGGTCCTGCCTCTGTCCAAGGCAGTGCTGGCAGTGTTGGTACTGTTTTACGGCGTGGCACACTGGAATACCTATTTCAACGCCATGCTCTATATCTCCAACAGAAATCTGGCGCCCCTGACGATCTTCCTGAAGGAGATCCTGATTTCCGGACAGATCGATGCCTCCACTGTATCTGATCCGGAACTGGCTGAGAAGGTGTCCCAGCTTGCCGGGGTCATCAAGTATGCCCTGATCGTTGTGAGCATGCTCCCGGTTCTGATCATTTATCCGTTTGTACAGAAATATTTCGTCAAGGGAGTTACCATCGGCGCGGTGAAGGGCTGATACGGGTTTGCCGTGTCGGGTCATCACCGGGAAAGGACAGGATCGTGAGGACAATGCGGGAAGAATTGGAACAATATCTTTTGCAGCTGACCGGACCGCTGCAAAAGCATTTATCGGAGGGAAAAACGCGGCTGTGGCTGGGCGCCACAGCCGCCGGCTTCGGTATAAGGACGGCCGGAATGGAAGGACTTCTGAGGCTTCTGTGGGGGCTTACTCCCTATTGGGCCGGAGGCGGGACCGGTGCGGACGACTGGAAAGAGGTGTTTGTACAGGCGGTCAGGAACGGGACAAACCCGGAGCATGAGGAATACTGGGGGGATATCGGAGAGCGGGATCAGAAGATCGTGGAGATGGCAGCGCTTTCCTGCAGCTTTCTGATGACGCCGCAGATCATCTGGGAAAATCTGAGTGAACAGGAAAAGAAGAATGCTGCCGCCTGGCTCAACCAGGCAAACCGGGTACATACGCCTGATAACAACTGGCATTTTTTTGCAGTCCTTGCAAACCTGGCGATGAAGAAAAGGGGAATGCCTTACTCCCAGGAGCGGATTGACCTGGGGATCGCGCGGTATGAGGCGTTCTATCTTGAAAACGGATGGTATCGTGACGGAGAACGCCCGCAGAAGGACTATTACATCTCCTTCGGAATCCACTTTTACTGTCTTCTGTACGCGTACTTTATGGAGGAGGAAGAGCCGGAGCGGTGCCGGATCTACCGGGAAAGGGCAAAACAGTTTGCGGAGACCTTTCTGTACTGGTTTGACGACCAGGGGAGGGCGCTGCCGTTTGGCCGCTCCATGACCTACCGGTTTGCGCAGGCGGCATTTCTCAGCGCGGCTGTCACGGTGCTGAAGGAGGAGTGCCCTCACCGGGAAGAGATGAAATGGCTGATCAGGAAGCACATGGAGCACTGGATGGCACAGCCGATCACAGATAACGGAGGCGTTCTGACCATAGGATATCATTACCCGAATCTCCTGATGTCGGAGGGCTATAATTCCACAGGCTCCCCCTACTGGGCGCTGAAGGTGTTTTTCTGCCTTTCCATGGACAGAGAAGACCCGTTTTGGACGATCGGGGAGAAACAGCCGGTCTGGGAGCGTCAGAAGGCCGTTCCGGAGTGCGATATGCTGCTTTTGCACAGACCGGGTCAGGTGATATCTCTGACAGCCGGGCAGTTCCCGACGGTAGTCCAGACCCATTCGGAGGCGAAGTATGCAAAGTTCTCCTATTCTTCCGTATTCGGCTTTTCCGTGCCCAGGAGCAGCGAATCGCTGGCGGAGTGTGCGCCGGACAGCATGCTGGCTTTTGAACTGAACGGAAAATTCTATGTCCGGAAAAAATGTGACAGCTATTCGGTGGACAAAGACGGCGTGAGCGCACAGTGGAGTCCGGCGGACGGAATCACGGTGACGACCCGGCTGTATCCCTCTGAAAAGGGGTATCAGAGAAAACACCGGATTGAGACAAAGGTGGAATGTAAAATCTACGAATGCGGCTTTTCCTATCCGATGAGAGAGGACATGCAGCAGTCAGCCTCGGAGGGGGAGGCAGTGTGCAGGGATGCAAACGGCTGCAGCATCGTCAGGACGAAGATCAGGCGTGAGGCGGAAATGATCCCGGGAGAGGGCAGAGTCATACGGTCTGCGCCCAACACGAATCTGATCTATCCGCTGACAGCCATCCCCGCGGTGGAAGTAAGGCTGGAGCCGGGTGTCTACGAGGTGGAGACAGAGATCGAGGCGCAGATGAGGCCCGGAAAGATTGTGACCGGAAAGGGAGAATGCTATGTGTTGGAGTGATCCTGAGACCAGAAATAAGAAACTGGAAGAGCTTTACGGAAAGCTTTGCGGAAAGCTGTCCGCAGAATGTGATGCCATGGGAGAGAGGATCCCCTATATCCCGGTGAACGGGCGCTATCCGGATATGGGCGAAGAGGCGATCAACTGGTGGACCAACGGCTTCTGGGGCGGCATCATGTGGCAGATGTATCACGCCGCGGGAGAAGAAAAATACAGGGCGCAGGCGGAGAGACTGGAAGAGCGGCTGGAAGAAGCATTCGCTCATTTTGACAAGCTGGATCATGATGTGGGATTTATGTGGCTGCACACCTCTGTGGCACATTATCGGCTGACGGGAGACGAAAAGGCCAGGCAGCGCGGACTGAGAGCCGCCTCCGTGCTGGCTTCGCGGTATTGCCCGAAGGGAGAGTATATCCGGGCCTGGAACAGGAAAGACAGCAGCGAGATGATCATCGACTGTGTCATGAATCTGCCGCTTTTGTTCTGGGCGGCCAAAGAGGGCAAAAAAGAGGCATACTTTGATATCGCGCAGAGCCATTTAAACAGTGTCCTGAAGTACCTGGTGAGGGAGGACGGTTCCTGTAATCATATTGCGGAGTTTGATCCCGGGACAGGGGAATTGCTGGCGCTCCCGGGAGGCCAGGGGTTTGAGGAGGGTTCGGCGTGGTCCCGCGGACAGGCCTGGGCGATCTATGGCCTTTCGCTGGCTTACCGGTATACCCGGGAAGAAAAATATCTGAATGCCGCCAAGAAGGTTGCCCATTATTTTATCGCAAATGCGGCGCTGAACGGATTTGTGTCACTGATCGACTTCAGGGCGCCGGAGGAGCCGACCTACCTTGACACTACCGCCACTGCCTGCGCGGCCTGCGGCCTGCTGGAGCTGGCCGGATGGGTGGGGGTCTATGAGAGACCCCTGTATGAAAAGGCGGCCTGGCAGATGCTTCTGGCACTGACAGAAAAATTCTGCGACTGGAGTCCGGACAGAGAGGGAATCCTCCAGGCGGGCTCCGCGAAATATCATCGGGAATCCGACAGGGAGGTGCCGATCATTTACGGAGACTATTTTCTGACGGAGCTGGTACTGCGCTTCCGGGGACAGGAGTTTCTGATCTGGTAGGCGGTGAAAAAAACACAAAAAAAAGAAAATGGGCTGTGTCGGTGGGGCATAGCTCATTTTTAGTTGAAGGTAT
>CAYPSH010000036.1:6611-9324 GCA_964413445.1 uncultured Acetatifactor sp. | reverse complement strand
AACTTCAGGAGATACAAAGGTGTAATTCGTAAAAGCAGTTCCCGTTGAAAGCCATGTAAATTGATGATAAAATATATTTAAAACAGTTAGGAATCGGACGACTATATGATTCTGACAATATGAAGCAAGAGGAGGAACTGGCATGAGTGAAAATCAACAGATTACGTATATGCAGGCAAGAATTGTCAGACTTGCGGCGGAAGAATGGAACATGTCAATCAAAGATGTTGTTTCTATGTTCACAGAGTTTAAAGTTCTCCATTATATAAGAGAGTGTTTTGGCATTTTTCATGTTGAAGGAGATTATGCAGTTCTTGATGATATTGTAGGTTATCTGGATAATAAGGGGGTTAAAGTCGATGCAGGAATTGATTGACGGATTGTTCCAGAGATTGTTGATAAACTGAAACAATATGACATTATTTGCGGAAAGATTGCAAATGATAATACGAATGCTACAATAGCAGCTTATATGGCATCGGCATATGGTGAGATTGGTACAAAATCGGCGGATGATATGTGTATTGGCTTATTGCTGCCGGAGAGATTACAGGATCAATTTTGTTTTAGAACAAATGAAGCATTGAAAAGTGTAGAATTTGTGGAAAGCGAGCAAATATGGCTGTAGAACAAGATATTACAAAAGAGGTAAGGAATAACGCTATAGATATGCTTGTGCCTCTGATCGTAGAGGAGTTAGTAGAAGATTTGAACATAGAACCAGATGAGGCATTTTTTAAATTTGTTTCTTCTAAAACAGGGGAACTGCTCTATGATAAGGATTCTAATCTCTGGTGGAACGGTCCATCATATATTGTGGAATTATATGAAGATGAAATGAAAGAGGCAGGAGACTTTGCATGAAAAAACATACAAAACAGGACTTGCAATCGTCTTTATATGTGGTAAAATTGTACCATAAATATTATCAGGGGAAAGGGAACCGATGACAAAGATTAAGACGGGAATTTTTCTTTTTCTGCTGGTCTTTTGCTGTTTGTTTGGGGGACATGCTCAGGCGGCGGAAAACAGTGCAAGAGTTCTTTTTATCAGTTCTTATTCTTATGCCTGGGAGCAGGTTCAGCTCCAGATAGCCGGCATACAGGCCGGGCTGGGCGAAAATGATACACTTGATTATGAATTTATGGACACCAAGCGCGTCGATGATGAAACATCCTGGCAGCTTTTTTATGAGGGGATTGCCTATCGGCTCGCAAATGTCGAGCCCTATGATGCGGTCATTCTGGGGGATGATGCGGCCTTAAAGTTTGCCATGACATACAGAGAGGAGCTGTTCGACGGAATCCCACTCGTGTTCGAGGGTGTCAGCGATGAGAGCCTGGCGAGAGAGGCTGCAGAAGACCCGCTGATAACGGGAATCCTGGAGGCTCCGTCTGTCGCGGAAAACATTGAACTGGGACTGAAGATCAATCCCAAAGCCAAAAAGGTGGTTGCGGTTCTGGATGATACCCTGACCGGTCAGGCGGAGAGACGGAATTTCTATAAATACGAGGATCAGTTTCCGGATCTTGAATTTTCTGAGATCAATGCGTCTGAGCTGACGACATTGCAGCTACATATGGCAATCAAAAATGTGTCCTCCGACAGCATTTTCCTCTATATCATTCTCTCCGAGGACGCAAGCGGCAAGCGGTATACGAACAGCGAGGCAATCAGCATCACGACCTCACTTGCGCAGGTGCCTGTCATGAGGATGGTGGAGGGCGGTATTGAGGAAGGACTGCTCGGCGGTTATATGGTATCCATGCAAAAGGCCGGTGAGATGGCGGCAGGCATGGCGAAGGATTTTATAGACGGAACAGATGTCTATGGGGACACAATCGCGGAAATGTCAAACATTTACTGCATCAACGATGATGTCCTGAGAAAATTCGGAATCTCCAGGTCGATCTTCCCGGAGGATACAATTTATGTCAACTATCAGGAAAATTTCTTCGAGCGGAATAGGGAGGCCCTGGTCCCGGCGGGAATCCTGATCGGCACGCTTGTCCTGATCCTTATCCTGGCGGTGATCGACAACTACAGGAGACGGAAACTGATGCGGGAGCTGGAGGACGCAAAGAAAATTGTGGAGACTGCGTCGGAGCATGATTTCCTGACGGGCATTCCGAACCGCAGCAGGTTTATGAATGATCTTCAGGTCCTGATAGGAAACGAGATACCCTGTACAGTCATGATGATAGATATAGACGATTTTAAGAACATAAATGACAGCTTCGGGCATAAGGCGGGCGACGATGCGCTGCGGCAGGTGGCGGGCAGGCTGAAGGAAATGCAGTCTCCCATACTGATGCCTTACCGGTTCGCCGGAGACGAGTTTATTCTGATCCTGCAGAGCAGTCAGAAAAAAATAGTGGAAAAGACGGCCTATCAGTGCAGACAGGTATTCGCAAAGCCCTTTGAACTGGGCGGCCGGCTGAAAAAGGTCTGCGGCAGCATCGGTGTGTCTTCCTATCCGGATGATACCAGGGATATGGAACAGCTTATCATTTACGCTGATGATGCCATGTATCGGGTGAAAAAAAGCGGGAAGAATGATTTCGCTTTTTATCATGACACGCAGCCGGGCTGAGAGGCCCGGCTTTCTTTTGCGTCTTTTTTTTCATCTTTTTTGCTTTTTCTTTTGTCCCTTCTTTGATTTCTTTTTTTGTTTCTATAGCTTTCTCACGTAAAAATTGATATAATCATGCCG
>CAYPSH010000036.1:5089-6511 GCA_964413445.1 uncultured Acetatifactor sp. | reverse complement strand
ATTTCTTTTTTTGTTTCTATAGCTTTCTCACGTAAAAATTGATATAATCATGCCGGGAGATAAGGATGACTGTGAAAAAATATTACGTTGTAAAAAAGGGAAAGAAGACAGGAATTTTCAGAAGCTGGGCGGAGTGCAGCGAAGCGGTGAAAGGTTACCCGGGAGCAGAATATAAAAGCTTTTCGAACCAGAAGGAGGCCGAGGATTTTCTGAATGGCACAGGGCAGACGGCAGTTTCAGATGTCCCTGGTCCCGAAAGGCTGCTCGCCTATGTGGATGGCAGCTACGATGATTCCATCAAAAAATACGCTTTCGGCTGTGTGTTTCTTCTGCCGGACGGCAGGATCTTTACAGAGTTCGGCAACGGTGACAACCCTCAGTCTCTGGCGCAGAGGAATGTGACGGGGGAGATGCTGGGAGCCATGTATGCCGTCAGGTTTGCGATTTTAAACGGTTTTTCAGAAATCGAAATCCGCTATGACTACCAGGGAATTGAAAAATGGGTGACAGGAGAGTGGCGGTCCAGGACGGAACTCACCGGGAAGTATGCTCAGGCCATGCGCCAGTGGGGAAAGCAGATCGCCATGTATTTTACAAAGGTTGCTGCCCACACCAATGTCACCTACAATGAGCTGGCAGACAAAATGGCAAAGCGGGGACTGACTGAGGGAAACGGCGTGCCAAAGGTTAGACGGATAGAGGATATGGAAGAATATCATGGATAAAATAAGGCTGAACAAATATCTTGCCCACTGCGGCGTCTGTTCCCGCAGGGATGCGGACCGGCTGATCGCGGAGGGAAGAGTGACTGTGAACGGACGCACAGCGGAGCCGGGCAGCAGGGTAGATGAGAAGGACGAGGTCCTGATAGGGGGCAAAGTCCTGCAGGCCCCAAAAAAGACAGTGGTGCTTGCCTTTTACAAGCCGGTGGGAGTCACCTGTACGGAGAGAGATCCGCATGCGGAAAAGAAGGTCACGGATCTCATCCAATATCCTGTCCGTGTCACCTATGCGGGAAGGCTGGACAAGGACTCCGAAGGGCTGCTGCTCTTGTCCAACGACGGGGATCTGATCCAGGCCATGATGAAAGGGTCAAACCGCCATGAAAAAGAGTATCTGGTCAGAATTGATAAGGAAGTAACACCTGCTTTTTTAAGCCGGATGTCCCAGGGGGTCTATCTGAAGGAGCTTGACGTCAAAACCAGAGAGTGTACGATAGAGAAAACCGGGAAATATACCTTTCGCATTGTGTTGACTCAGGGGTTCAACCGACAGATCAGGCGGATGTGCGAGGCAAACGGCTGTCATGTGATCAGCTTAAAGCGCATCCGGGTCATGCACATCGGACTTGACGGGTTAAAGCCCGGTGAGTACAGAGAACTGGATGCGGAGGATGTGGAGAGGCTGCATCGGGACTGCGGG
>CAYPSH010000036.1:0-4989 GCA_964413445.1 uncultured Acetatifactor sp. | reverse complement strand
GGAAACGGCAGAGAGACAGTCTTGCAGCATAAGGCATGACAGAAAACGGGCAGTACAGCAGCATGCACCAAAAGTGCAGGAAATCTGCGGGTTGTGGAAAGGTATGGATATTGACATGCAGTCAGAAAAGATAGAACGAATCAAATATCTTGTGGATACCCTGAATCAGGCGTCGAAGGCATATTACGCCGAGGACAGGGAGGTAATGAGCAATTTTGAGTATGACCGGCTCTACGATGAGCTGCAGAAGCTGGAGGAGGAGACCGGAGTCACGCTCTCGAACAGCCCCACTGTGAACGTGGGCTTTGAGGCGGTGGATGAGCTGCCGAAGGAGAGGCATGAGAGTCCGATGCTTTCGCTGGACAAGACAAAGAGCAGGGAGGCGCTTCGGGACTGGCTGGAGGGCAATCCTGCAATTTTGAGCTGGAAGCTGGACGGACTCACCATAGTACTGACTTACCGTGATGGAAAACTTGCAAAGGCTGTCACCAGGGGGAACGGTGAAATCGGGGAGGTTATCACAAATAACGCCCGCACTTTTATCAATCTGCCTCTGAATATCAGTTATCAGGGAGAACTGGTGCTGCGCGGAGAGGCGGTCATCAGTTATTCTGATTTTGAAGCGATCAACAGTTCCATCCGGGCGGCGGAGGAAAAATATAAAAATCCCAGAAATCTCTGCAGCGGCTCTGTCCGGCAGCTGAACAATGAGGTGACGGCAAAAAGAAACGTGCGTTTTTTTGCTTTCAGTCTGGTCAGTGCACCGGGTGTGGATTTTCACAACTCCTTTGAGGAGCAGTTTCAGTTCCTGGCATCCCTTGGCTTTGAGGTGGTGGAGCACTACCGTGTGACAGAAGAAAATATCATGGAGACCATCGAGCAGTTTGAAAGGAAGATTGAAGATTACGACATCCCTTCGGACGGACTTGTGCTGACCTATGAGAATATCGCCTACGGGCTTTCCCTGGGCAGGACGGCAAAGTTTCCCAGAAATTCCATTGCCTTTAAATGGGCGGACGAACTGCGGGAGACGGTCTTGAAGGAGGTTGAGTGGAGTGCCAGCAGAACGGGGCTCATCAATCCGGTTGCCATTTTTGAGCCGGTGGAGCTGGAGGGGACCACGGTGAGCCGTGCCTCCGTCCACAACATCAGTATCCTCCGCGCCCTGCGGCTGGGAATAGGCGACAGGATCACTGTGTACAAGGCCAATATGATCATCCCTCAGATTGCGGAGAATCTCACGGGAAGCGACACAGTGGAGATCCCCAAATGCTGTCCGGTCTGCGGGGCACCTACCAGGATCTGCCAGACCAATGATGTGCAGTCCCTGTACTGCACCAATGAGAAATGTGCGGCGAAAAGCATCAAAGCCTTTGCCCTGTTCGTAAGCCGCGATGCCATGAATATAGACGGCCTCTCGGAAGCCACGCTGGAGAAGCTGATCGACATGGGCTTTATCCGTGAATTTGCCGACCTGTACCATCTGGACAGGCACAGGGATACAATTGTCCGGATGGAAGGCTTTGGGGAGAAATCCTATCAGAATCTCATAGACAGCATTGAAAAATCCAGGGACACCATCCTGCCAAGGGTTGTCTACGGCCTGGGGATAGCCAATATCGGCGTGGCAAATGCAAAGGTACTCTGCCGGTATTTCGACTATGACCTGGAGCGGCTGATGTCGGCGGATGCAGAGACTCTGAGCGCGATTCCCGGCGTCGGCGATGTGATCGCACAGTCGATCGTGGAATATATGCAGGATGAGGACAATCGGCTGAAGATCGCACACCTCATGGATGAGATACATGTGGAAAAACCGGCCGAGACGGAAGACAGCCACTCCCTGGAGGGACTTACCTTTGTGGTGACGGGAAGCCTTGTGCACTTCGCGAGCCGCAGTGACCTGAAGGAACTGATCGAGCAGAAGGGCGGGAAGGTGACGGGCAGTGTCACAGGGAAAACAACCTGTCTGATCAACAATGATGTTTCCTCTGCCTCCTCCAAGAACAAAAAGGCCAAGGAGCTGGGGGTGACAATCCTGTCAGAGGATGACTTCCTTGCGCAGTACGGACTGAAGGAACAGATAGACCGGACAGAAGGAACCTCCGGAAATTAAATATAGAATTAAATAACGTTAAATATTGATATGAGAGGATGAAGAGACATGCCTATCAAGACGCAGAGAGACCTTCCTGCAAAGGAAATACTGGAAAATGAAAACATATTCGTGATGGATGAATTCAGGGCGGATCATCAGGACATCCGTCCCCTGCAGATCCTGATCTTAAACAATATGCCTGTGAAGCAGGATACGGAACTGCAGATTTTGAGGGCCCTGTCCAACACGCCGCTGCAGGTGGATGTGACCTTTATGAACACGAAGACCCATGTGTCCATCAATACCCCGGCCAGCCATTTAAACAAGTTTTACTCCACCTTTGACGAGATCAGGCACAGAAAATTTGACGGCATGATCGTCACAGGGGCGCCGGTGGAGGATATCTCCTTTGAGGAGGTGGACTACTGGGAGGAAACCTGTAAGATCTTTGACTGGGCGGAGAGCCACGTGACCTCCACACTGCATATCTGCTGGGCGGCGCAGGCCGGTTTTTATCATTATTACGGGATCAACAAGAGAATGCTCCCGCAGAAGCTCTTCGGCGTCTATGAGCACAAGGTGGAAAACCGCAAGATCCCTCTGGTCAGAGGCTTCGATGATATTTTCCTGGCACCCCACAGCAGGCACACGGAGACACCCTCTGAGGAGATCCACGCCTGCGAGGCGCTGACGGTGCTTGCGGAATCCGAGACAGCCGGGGTCTTCCTCGCCATGGCGGAAAACGGGAAAAAGATTTTTGTCACCGGGCACCCGGAGTACGACAGGTACACCTTAAACAATGAATACCACAGAGATCTGGACAAGGGACTGCCGATCCAGATCCCCTACAACTACTACCCCGGGGATGACCCGGAGAAGAGGCCGCTTTTGCAGTGGCGTTCTCACAGCAACAATCTCTACAGCAACTGGCTGAACTACTATGTCTATCAGGATACGCCTTACAATCTGGATGACATCGACAAGGATTATTTTGGAATGTGGATCTGAAGGAGAGTTTGAATCATTTTGGAAAGGAACAGAAAAAGGCATGAAATACAATTTTGACGAGGTCATCGACAGAAGAGGGACGAACAGCTTAAAGTATGATTTTGCTGTGGAGAGAGGAAAGCCGGAAGGGGTTCTGCCTCTGTGGGTGGCGGACATGGATTTCAGGGCGCCCGTGGAGGTGCGCGAGAGCCTTGTGAAGGCTGCGGAGCATGGGATCTTCGGCTACAGCGAGGTGAAGGAGTCATACTTTGAGGCGGTTGCGGACTGGATGCGGGACAGACACGGCTGGGAGGTAAAAAGGGAGTGGCTTGTGAAGACCCCGGGCATTGTCTATGCCGCAGCGGCAGCGGTGCGGGCGTTCACCAAAGAGGGAGAGGGCTGCATGATGCAGAATCCCGGCTATTACTCCATCGGACAGGTGGTGAAGGACAACGACCGCGAGCTGGTGGATAACTTCTTAAAGGAGGATGACGGTACCTTTTCCATGGATTTTGAGGACATGGAGAGGAAGATGAAAGAGGGGAATGTGAAGCTTTTCATTCTGGTAAATCCCCACAATCCGGTGGGCAGAGTCTGGAGCAGGGAGGAGCTTTGGCAGCTTGGCGAGCTCTGCTTAAAGTATCATGTCCTGATCTTCAGCGACGAGATCCATGAGGATTTTGTGTTCCCGGGTCATCAGCATATTGTTCTGGCAGGGATGGATGAGCGCTTTGCGGACATCACCATCACCGCCACCGCTCCCAGCAAGACCTTTAACATCGCAGGTCTGCAGGTTTCCAATATTTTTATCTCCAACCCGGACATAAAGCAAAGGTTTCAGAAGGAGATCGACAGGACGGGCTACAGCCAGTTGAACCAGACGGGGCTTGTGGCGTGTGAGAGCGCCTACCGGCACGGCGCAGAATGGCTGGGCCAGCTGATGGAGTATCTGCAGGGAAATCTTGCCTTTGCACGGGACTTTATCCGGGAAAACATGCCGGATGTGCGGCTGATCGAGCCGGAGGGAACCTACTTTTTGTGGCTCGACTTCAGAAAACTCAAACTCAGCGACAGTGAGCTCAACGATCTGGTCACGAACCGGGCGGGACTCTGGCTGGACGCAGGCCCGATGTTCGGCTCGGCGGGAAGCGGCTTCCAGAGGATCAACATGGCCTGTCCCAGGGCAACTCTGAAAGAGGCGCTCTCAAGGATCGCGGGGGCGATTGGGACACTCAGATAACCTGTACATATTTTTTCCTTATTTGCCATATAATGTTTACAGGTACAACGTATTCATACTCGATGGGTTTCTTTCGCAGGAAGAAGGAAAGCCCGGATACATGGGATGGCGTGGTACAGGACAACCGGTCTGGCAGAAAGGAGAAAAAATGGCAAGAGGGCAGAGGAAGAGCATCGAAGAGAAGATCACCGCAAAGCAGGAGCTGATCGACGCACTGCTTACCAGAGTGGAATCGGAAAAGCGGGAGCTGGAGGAGCTCTATCAGGAGAAAAAAAGAAAGGAGCTGGAGAACGTCAGTGAACTGATCGAGGAGACGGGGCTCAGTCCCCAGGAACTGACGGAAGTCTTACAGCAGTATCTGGACCAAAAAACAGCAGTTGCATCTTAAAATAAGTTCTGCCGCCCGGGACGGCTATCGCTTCATCCGGGCGGCAGAACTTATTTTTTTATGTCAGGAAACGCTGCATTCCGCTGTATATCCGTGCTCGTCCGCCGGAGACTGTTTTTGTCCGGCGGGTGCTTTCGCCAGGTTTTTCTGGGCTGTGGAGAGCATCAGCTTGATGCGGTTTAACTGGTTTACCTCGCTTGCACCGGGATCGTAGTCGATGGCCACGATGTTGGATTCGGGGTATGCCTTCCTGAGAGCCTTGATCACACCTTTTCC
>CAYPSH010000035.1:0-9451 GCA_964413445.1 uncultured Acetatifactor sp. | reverse complement strand
TAAGGAGCAAAATCATGTCATCATACCAGATACCGGAGGCATCCGGCGCGTCTATCCGCCCGGAAATGCTGAAGAAGGATTTCTTTTTTTCCGTAACCGACTACGGCGCAGCGTCAGGAGGGGAGCCTGTGTCAAACACGGACAGCTTTAACCGCGCCATCCTCGCAGCAAAGGAGGCGGGCGGCGGAACTGTCCTCGTCCCGAAGGGCACCTTTTCTGTGTACACCATTGTCCTGCAGAGCAATGTCAATCTCTTTCTGGAGGAGGGAGCCGTGGTGGCCGCCGCAAAGACGGACATCCTCCACTCCTATGAAAAACAACAGGGCGAGGGCGGCAGCTACAAGGAGCCGGAGCCGAATCCCTATATCGGGCTTCAGGATCACGGTCATTCCCACTTTGCCAACAGTCTCCTCTACGGCGCCGATCTGGAAAACATCATGATCTGCGGGAAGGGCCTGTTCACCGGCGGGCGCTTCGACGAAAAGACAGGACTTTTGGAATATGTGCTGCAGGGAGGAGATCCGGACGAACCCGGAGAGAGAACCGGGAAGGGGCACAGAGGCGAGTGGTTCGGCAACAAGGGGCTCGCACTGGTGCGCTGCAAAAATGTGGTTTTGAAGGATTTCAGCTTCACCATCGGCGGACACTTCGCCATCATCACAGAAGGCTGCGAAAACCTGTATGTGGACAATGTCCTGGTGGACACCACAAGGGACGCCTTCGATATCGACTGCTGTAAGGACGTGACCGTCCGGCACACCACCTGCAACTCCCTGACCGACGACGGTCTCTGCCTGAAGGCATCCTTCGGCGCAGGCAGATTTCTGCCCCTGGAAAATGTGCTGATCGAAGACTGCACGGTCAGCGGCTATGACGCAGGCAGCGTCTACGCCGGAGAGTACACTCAGGACAAGCTTGTGGCGGAGGACCGCTGCGGCCCCACCGGCCGGGTGAAGTTCGGCACAGAGGCCACCTGCGGCTACAGGCAGGTCACGATCCGCCGGGTAAAGTTTGACCGCTCCAGAGGCTTCTGCATGGAAGCCGTGGACTGCTCCTCCCTGAGGGACGTGATCTTCGAGGACTGCCGGATGGACAACATTTCCAGCTCCCCCATCTTCATCCGGGCCGGTGAGCGGGGGCGTTTTCCCGTGACCGGGCACACGACAGACGACCGTTTCCCCGCCTCAGGGGATGTGCGGCTGGACAACTCCGGCTGGGTTCTGCCGAACAAAGAGTCTTACCTGTCCTATCCCGCAAGGCGCTATGCCCCCCACTACAACCGTACAAAGACTGTGACTGTCGACGGCTGCTCCTCCTTTGAGATCGTGGACAATGACGCGCCAGTGGCCTGCAATCCCGCAAACTATGCCGAGAGGGACGGCAGATACTATCCCCTTGTATGGGAGGAGGCCTCCCGCTCCTACAAGCCTGACTTTACAGAGGAAATCCCCAGGGAAGCTCTGCCCCTTTACGCAAACGCCGTCGGCTGTGCCGACATGGCGACAGTTGCCAATGTGCTGATCCGGAACGTCAAAGTCACAAACTGCGACCCCAGGTACCCGATCCTGCTCATGGGGCTGACGGACTCGCATTTAAAAAATATCACCCTGGAAAACATTCAGGTGGAATACCGTGGCGGGCTTTCCATGGAGCATGCCGTGGAACAGCGTCAGCTGAACACGGACTGGAAATACTCCCAGTTCCACGCCAGAGAGCGTGTCCAGAGCCTGCCCTGGCTGGTAAACACCTTCTTTCTGAAAAACGAGGGACTCCTTCCCCGGGCGGACTGGGACGCCTGTGCGGGAAACTGGAGGGACGACCCCTACAATGTGCCTGAACTTCCCGAGGTTTACCCGGAGCCAAGCAACTGGGGCATCCTCCCCTCCTACGGGATCTTTGCAAAGCATGTGGACGGCCTTTCCTTAAAGGACATAACCATCACCTGCAAGGTGCCCGACAAAAGGCATGTTTGCGTGTTCGACGATGCAAAAGATGTGGTGTTGGACGGGCTTAAGGCGGACTGTGACAGTGAAATCCCCGCCATCGCTCTTATCACGGACCACTACAGAAGACACACCAATGCGGAAAATGTGCCGGGACAGCCCTACTTTACCACGGGTGTGGAGAACTTTTGCCTGAAGGGAGAAATGGGCTTTTCTTCCGCAGAGCCGGTACTTTGCGTTGAGGTCAATGCCCCTGCGCCCGGCACCCCCACAGACAGCCTGTATCCATACCCCACCGTCCCCTGTCGGGAAACAGGCTATACTTATCCGGTAGCAACCGAAGACTATCCGCTGCCCCTGACCGTATACCGGCCCTACATCTGCCCGGTCGCGCCTGTCTCTGTAAACGTCGGGGAGGAATACCGGCTGCAGCTTACGGTGCGAAATCCGGCCACGGAAATCTCGGACGAGGCGTACAACGGCATCATCTACAATGAACAGGCGGCAAAGGGCAGCTTCAGCGTAAAGGGTGCCAGGGTCCATCTGACCCTGTCCTGTGACAATTTGCCCGAAGGGGCCAGCTTCGACGAGGCAACAGGGCTCTTTGCCTGGACACCTGCCGCTCCCGGCGAATACAGCATCACTTTCACGGCGGATGACGGTCTGATTCCGGAGAAAATGACTCTGCACGTGAAGGTACGCCTGTTAGATAAATAGAGGGAAAGGACAGATCACATGAATTTACAGACAGACTATGAAATGCTGACAGAACAGTTAAAAAACCTGACAGACGGAGAGCGCGACACCATCGCCAACCTGTCCAACGCCTCCGCGCTGTTAAAGCTTTCCATGGATGCCCTGAACTGGGCAGGATTTTACCTGGTAAAAGGCGGCGAGCTTGTCCTGGGACCCTTCCAGGGCAAGCCCGCCTGCATCCGCATCCCCTTCGGCAAGGGGGTCTGCGGCACTGCCGTCTCTGCGGACAGCACACAGCTTGTGAAAAATGTACATGAGTTTCCCGGCCACATTGCCTGCGACTGCGCATCCAATTCCGAGATTGTCATCCCCCTGCACAAAGGCGGGCACATCGTCGCTGTCCTGGATATGGACAGTCCTCTCCTGTCGCGCTTTTCCGGGGAAGACCGCCTCGGCCTGGAACGCTTTGCCGCCGTGCTGGAGAAAGCCTGTGACTGGCAGGGATACGGAGTTTAATGAACTGCATTGCTGCGGTATTCCTCGTTCAGCTCCCGCAGTTCCTTCTCCCCGTTGATATAGGGCTCATAAAACGCATCCACGGACCCGCCGCCCAGATTGTCGCAGCCGTTGCAGAAATCACAGGCACCGCCGCACTGGCTTAAGCCGTGATTCACGATCTGGATCCGTTCTTCTCTTGTGGTATCCTTGATGAGCAGTGATTTGATTTCCATAAAAATTCCTCCTTTACAATCCTGTTTCCATAGTGATCCTGCTGCCGTCCTTCGTCCTGCTGACCCTGATCTGCTGCGGGATGTTTTCCATCAGCTCCTCCCGGTGGCTGATGATGCCCACAAGCTTGTTGTTTCCGGAAAGGTTGACCAGAATGTCCATGGCGTTTTCAATGGATTTGCGGTCCAGTGTACCGAAGCCTTCGTCCACAAACAGGGCATCCATCTGGATCCCGCCAAGGTTTGAGGAGACCGTGTCAGACAGCCCCAGAGCCAGGCTTAAGGACGCCTTAAAGCTCTCTCCTCCCGACAGATTTCCCACCGGACGCCTGTGTCCGGTGTAGTTGTCCAGCACCTCCAGATCCAGGAAGGTGTTGCTCTTCTTTCCGGGAGCGTCCTCCCTGCGGTAGAGCTCAAACTGTCCGTCGCTCATGGGCAGGAGCCTCCTGTTGGCCGCCCTTATGATCCCGTCGAACCCGGCAGCCTGGATATACTGCTCCAGGGTGATCTTGCCGTTTCCCGTCTGCCCCCTGACAAGGTTATATAACCTCTGGCAGACGGCGTTTTCCCTGCGGGCATTTTCCAGCTCTCCTCTGCGGGAGACAATCCCTTTCTGCCTTTCCCTGTTATTTTGAAGTCTGTTCTCCGCCGCGTTTTGTGCCTTGCGGATCTGCGACACACTTTCCTCCTGTCCGGCGCACAGGGCCTCAAGCGCTTCCACATCTACCCTGCTCTTTCCCTCTGCGTCGGCTGCCGCCTGCGCAAGCTGCACAGCATTCGTGGCGACAGACTGACGATATTCCGTGACAGCCGCCTCCGAGGAGGCGATCTCTTCCTCCGTCACCACAAGCCCAAGCATCTCCTCCGCCGAAGAGAACCCCTGCGCTTTCAATGCTCTCTCAAACTCTTCCCTCAGGCGTCCCTCATCCTTCTCCTGCGCTTTCAGGGTTTCTTCCAGGGTCGTCAGCTGTCCGCTCAGACTGTTGACTCTCGCATCCGCCCTTTGCTTTTGATCTGCGGCGAGTGCGATCGCATCCAGTATCCTGCCCGCTTCCTTCAGCGCTCCATCCCTCGCTTCTTCAGCCGCTTTCCGGTCGGCAAAGCTCAAGGTCCCCAGAGCCTGCAGGGCGGCACTCATCCCGGCTGTGTCAGTATCGTTTCTCTGCTTTCGCGCCGCCAGAGCCTCCCTGCGGCGGGTCAGCCCTTCACTCTCCGCTCCCTGGGCGCTCTCCAGCTCCTCCTGTGCCTTCTCCAGTTCCCCACACTCCCTTGCGAGAGTATTCTGAAGCCCGGTATTTTCCTTTTTCCCGGACACCGCAATCGTCTTTTTCTCCCTTAAAAGGCCGATCAGCTCCTCGAGCCCCTCGCCTTTTGTTTCCACAGCCAGGAGGGGATTTTCCAGACAGTCAAGGATATCCTCTCTAAGTTGTTCCTCCAGCTGCTCCAGGGCTGCCTTTACGCCCTGTACCTTCAAGAGGGCGGCGGATTTCTCTTCCTGTCTCGCCGCCTCTTCCTCCTGCAGAGCTCTCACCGCCTCCTCTGACACGGAAGCCTCCGGAAGCTTTGCCGGCTCCGGATGATGGACGGACCCGCAGACCGGGCACCTTTTCCCCTCCTGCAGTCCCTCTGCCAGCAGACCTGCCCTGCAGTTCTCCAGGATTCTCTCTGCCAGCATTTTTCTGTCTCTCGCCTCATCATGCTGCTCTCTGGCCTGTTCAAAGGCTGTCCGGGCCGCGGCAAGCTCCCTCTTTTTCTCTTCCCTTGCGGGCACGCGCTCCTCCAGCAGCTTTACCATGTCGCCCAGGAGAAGGGAAAGCTTATCCCCGCGGGCTTTCGCCGCCGCAAGCTCCTCGGGCTTTCCCTTCCGCTCCGCCACAGCCTGCCGGAGCGTCTCAATACGGTTTTTCAGTCCCTCTTCCGCTTCCCTTAGGGCCGCCTCTTCCTCCGCGACCTGTGCCCGGTCCCGCTCGAGGCTTTTTAACCCTGACACAAGCTCATCCCTGCGCAGATACTTCGGCTGTTCTTCCTCTATCCTGTCTGCCGTCTTCTGAAGCTTTTGGGCTAAAGCGCGCTCCTTTTCTGCCAAAACGCACTCTTCTGCAGCTCTCCCTGCCGCAGAAGAAGCCTGCTCTGCCTCCTCTTTCGTATTCCTGATCTGCTGCCTGGTTTTCCCCGTCTCCTCTGCCTTCGTCCTCCAGGCCGAATATACAGGGTAAACCACCCTCACAGCATCCTTTTGTCTCTTTAAGCGGGCAAGCAGCTCCTCTGTCTCCTCTTTTCTGCCCTCCAGGGATGCCTTTTGTGCGCGAAGTTCCTCAAGCCTTGAGAGAAACCGGTTGTCTGTCTGCGCCGTGGCCAGGGCAGCCTTGCCCCTGTCAAGCTCTTCCTCCGCCTCCCGCAACCCGGCCTGCAAAGCTTTGCACTTCTCCTCATCCTCCCGGATCATGCGCTCCAGAAGCTCCAGAAACTCCTCCGGATTCCAGACACTGCCCGATTGCCTGACCCTTGCCTTCGTCTCCTCCAGTTCTGAAGACAGCTCCGATGCCTCGTCTGCTGTGACATCCAGGAAGTACTGGGCAATGCTGTCCTCGGCTTTGCTTTTGGCCTTAAAGCTGACATCCATCCGGTCCCTGAGCTTATATTCTATGTTTTTGTAGCCGTCTGTCAGGAAAATTGTCCGCAGGATCTCGGTTCTCAGCTCGGTTTTTGCATTCAGAAGATTCCAGAACTCCCCCTGGGCGATCATGGCGATCTGCTTGAACTGCTTTTCATCAATGTGCAGAAGTTCCTTTACGGCACTGTTCACCTGTGCGAGGCCCTCAATGGGCGTTTTGCCCTCCTCGTAAAGGGTTGCCTTCTCCTTCTCTGTGATGACCCCCGTGCCCCGCTGCTTTTCCCTCTCATAGGCAGGCTGCCGCCATACGTGATACTCCTTCCCCTGATGGGAAAAATAGAAATCCACATAGCTTTTGGCGGAGTCTTTCGCATACTCGCTTCTTAAGTTTTTGGTATCTCTGTAGGATCCGCTCGTGGTGCCGTACAGCGCAAAACAGATTGCGTCAAAAATCGTCGTCTTTCCCGCGCCCGTGTCGCCCGAGATCAAGAACAGCCCTTTCTCCTCAAACTGCGAAAAGTCTATCTCCGGCATCTCGTCCGCATAAGGTCCGAAGGCGCTTATGATCAGTTTAATCGGCTTCATTTATCACACCTGCCTCCCTGGCAGCCGCCCTCATGACTTCCATCTCTTCCCCGCTGATCTCGCAGCCGTACACCAGTCGGTAAAAGTCCCGGATCAGTTCCGAAAAGGATTTGTTTTCAGCAATTCCCGCTATGTCAACCTGCTCCGTCTCCCTTGTGCGGGAATTGTCGTAGTCGATCCTGACGGTGTTGGGATAATACTGCTGAAAAATACCCATGGCCTCATTGACGATGTCCTCATCCGTCAGTGTCACGTAGATAAAATCCTCCGGCGCCTTGATGTTCTTTTTGTCCAGGAGCGTTTTCATCGTCCCCCTGATATGCCTCATGTCCCTCATGGGCACCAGCGGCACCAGCTCGATTTCGGTCTCCCCCTTCTCCCTTAAGGTAATGATCGGCACAGACTTTTCATTGTTCACCTCGCTGAGGGAATATTTCAGAGGAGAGCCGGAGTAGCGCACCTCCTCCCTCCCGACGCGCTGGGGAGAATGGATGTGGCCGAGCGCCACATAATCAAACGCATCAAAACATCCGTATCCGACCTTTTCCACCAGTCCCACACTCATGACCGATACGCCCTCCGACCCGCCGGGTGCCGGGTCCTCACCCTTTCCCGCGACAAACTGGTGGGCGACCAGGACATTCCTGCGCTTTCTGTCAATCTCCGCGTGCGAAAGGACCGCCCGGACTGCATCATCGTAGGATTCGATCCGGTCTTCCGGAAAGAAATGCTTCACCTGGGATGCCTTCACAAAGGGAAGCAGCCAGATATCCGCCTCCCCGAACTCATCCTCCATTGTCTTTTTGTACAATCTGCCGTCAAATTTTGCGGAAATATAGATCTGATTCGCCTCAAAGAGACTGCTTCCGAAGTTCAGCCGTTCATCCGAGTCGTGATTGCCGCTGATCACAAAGGTTTTCACCTTTCGCGCGGCAAGCCTGCACAGGAAATCATCCAGAAGCTTCGTAGCCGCTTCGCTGGGGACAGCCCTGTCATAGACATCCCCGGCGATCAGGACCGCGTCGACCGACTGTTTTTCGATGATTTCCAGAATTTGATTCAATATATACTCCTGATCCTGAGTCAGGTCAAACTCTCCCAGAGATTTTCCCAGATGCAGATCCCCCAAGTGTAGAAGCCTCACAGGTGTGCCCTCCGCTGTTTTTTTCTCATCTCGCAGACCCGCGCTTTCAGCGCTTCAAAAGTCTGCTTCACGAACCCGCGCTTTCAGCGCTTTATGACTCCTCATCTATCATCAGGCGGATGATCTCCCGATCGGTGGCGCGCATTCCTTCCCGGGCAATCCTGCTGACAGCGCGGATGGTGTTTTCCACACCCTTTACCACAATGCCGTCTCCGCCGTAGAACTGGCTGTCGTGGGCATTCATCTGCCAGCCTAAAAGCCCCGCCTCCACGGCAGATGCAATCTTCGCCGCACAGCTGGCCTTGGCTCCGTCACAGATCATGCCGGAGTTGATGGCCAGAGCATTGACGATCGTATGGGCGATCTCATGATATCTGCCTCCGTAAAGATAGCAGATGCCTGCGCCCGCACCGGCGCCCGCGCTGGTCGCTCCGCAGTAGGCCGACAGGCTGCCGATGCCTGTCTTTAAGTGGATGGTCACCAGGTTTGACACCGCCAGCGCCCTGTAGAGCAGTTCCTCACTCACATTGCACTCTCTCGCATAGATGATGACCGGGACGGAGGCCGTGATGCCCTGGTTGCCGCTGCCCGAGTTGATCACCACCGGCAGCTCGCAGCCGTTCATGCGGGCATCGGAACCTGCTGCCGCCCAGGCTTTCGCCCTGTTCTGTACGCTGTTTCCGTAGGAGCGGAGCAGGATCTTCCCGATTTCCGCTCCGTAGTGCCCCTCCAGTCCCGCCTGTGCGATCGCCATATTGTTCTCAATCTGCCGTTTTAAGATCGGCCGGATCAGCTCGATATCCACCTGGTCGGCAAAGGCCACAATATCCTCCACCGACATTTCATTCCGCCCTTCCTTCGGCTGCACTGCCCCGTCCCGGACCGGCTTATCCACTGACACTTCCCCGTCTTTCTCCATACGGACCACATTGGTGTGCTGGGCATAAATGCGCACAAAGGACGTGTGCCCGCCGCCGGAAAGCCGCACCTGGATGTCAAAGGAATTGCCTGCATCAGACTCACTCAGGATGAAATCTGCGTTCTGTAAAAACAGATCCATCTGCTCCAGCTCCTTGTCCGTGACATCCGAGAGCACCTCCAGCTCCTTCTCGTGGTCTCCGAAACAGATTCCTGCCGCCACTGCCGTGGCAAGTCCCTTCCGCCCGCCGGTGTGGGGGACAATGACACTTTTCACATTCTTGATGATATTGCCGCTGACAGTCAGTTCCACCTTCTCCGGCATTTGGCCCAGCAGATTTCGGGCAAGCGCCCCCGCATAGGCTACGGCGATCGGCTCAGTGCACCCGAGCGCCGGGATCAGTTCCTCTTTCAAAATCGACAGGTACCTGTTTGTTTCTTTCGTACTCAACATTTCATTTACTCCTTATGTCATTCACTTTCTGCAGTTATTTTGTATCTTTCCTTCCATCTGTAACCTGATCGCTTCCACAAGCTTAATATCCGCCGGAAGCCACTCTACGGAATCCAACGTATCTTTTGTAAGCCACCTGGCGGCTTCCGCCTCCTTTAATTCGAGGTTTCCTGAAACCACCTCCGCCCAGAAGCATTCCATGGAAAGATGAAAGGTCGGATAGTCGTATTCTATTGTCTTGAACAGTTCTCCCACGCAGATTTCCGTGTCAAGCTCTTCCCGGATCTCTCTTTGCAGCGCCTCCTTGGGCGTCTCTCCCGCCTCAATTTTCCCGCCCGGGAATTCCCAGCCATCCTTGAACTCTCCATA
>CAYPSH010000034.1:0-9663 GCA_964413445.1 uncultured Acetatifactor sp. | reverse complement strand
ATGTCACAAGGCTTGCCGCAAAATGCTCTGCAAAGAGGATGTACCCCGACTATATCTCTGCAAAGAAAATGCGGGAAAATTACGAGGGAAATGTGTTCTCCTGCATGGGCTGCCGCTCTTTTCTGTCCCCCTGGAAGGATGAGAACGGGAACTATAAGTGGGAGGGGCGTTTCAACCAGGGCGTTGTCAGCTTAAATCTTCCCCAGATCGGCATTATCGCCAAGGGGGATGAGGAGGTGTTCTGGAAGCTTCTGGATGAGAGGCTGGAGCTCTGCTATGAGGCTTTGATGTGCAGACACAAGGCGCTCCTGGGAACGGTTTCCGATGTGAGTCCCATCCACTGGCAGTACGGTGCCATCGCCAGGCTGAAAAAGGGAGAGAAGATCGACAAGCTGCTCTTAAACGGTTATTCCACCATGTCTCTGGGCTATATCGGGCTTTATGAGCTGACCTGGCTCATGAAGGGCTGCAGCCATACGAAGCCGGAAGGCAAGGAGTTTGCGCTCCGCGTCATGGATCATCTGCAGGAGACGGCGGCCCGCTGGAAGCAGGAGACGGGCATCGGTTTTTCACTTTACGGCACACCTGCGGAGACACTGTGCTATCGGTTCGCCAGGATAGACAGGGAAAAGTACGGCGATATCCCCAATGTGACCGACAAGGGTTACTACACCAATTCCTATCATGTGGATGTGAGGGAGCCCATCGACGCCTTCACCAAGTTTAAATTTGAGAGCGAGTTCCAGAACAAGTCCCTGGGCGGCGCCATCTCCTATGTGGAGATCCCGAACCTCACCAACAATCTGGAAGCCATTGAGGAGGTCATCCGCTTCATCTATGACAACATCCAGTACGGCGAGTTCAACACAAAGTCCGATTACTGCCATGTGTGCGGGTTTGACGGGGAGATCATCGTCAACGATGACAATGAGTGGGAATGCCCTCAGTGCCACAACAAGGACCACTCCAAGTTGAATGTCACCAGGCGGACCTGCGGTTATCTGGGTGAGAATTACTGGAACGCGGGAAAGACCAAAGAGATCAAGGCCAGAGTGCTGCATCTGTAGGGGGAACATTCAATGAATTACGCTGTGATCAAGAGGACGGATGTGGCAAACGGGCCGGGGATCAGAGTGTCCCTGTTCGTCAGCGGCTGCACCCACCACTGTAAGGGCTGCTTCAACAGCGAAGCCTGGGATTTTCATTACGGCAGCAGGTTTGACGAGGCGGCGGAAAAAGAGATCCTTGAGGCGCTTGCTCCCGACTACATCAGAGGCTTCAGCGTGCTGGGCGGAGAGCCTATGGAGCCGGAGAACCGGGAGACAGTGTTAAAGATCCTGGAGAAGGTGCATGAGGCATATCCGGACAAGGATATCTGGTGCTATACAGGCTATGATTATGAGCTGGATCTGCTGCGCTGGGAGAGAGAGGAAATACAGAATGGAGAGGAACAGCCGGGTGGGGAACCGAAACGGGTGATGACCAGGCTGCTTTCTCTGATCGATGTGTTGGTGGACGGCGAGTTTGTGGAGGAGAAAAAGAACCTGAGACTTGCGTTCCGGGGGTCGGAAAACCAGCGGCTCATCGATGTGAAGGCTTCAAGGAGAGAGGGCAGAATCGTCTGTCTGTAAAAGAAAGGCATGTGAAATCAGTTTTTCACATGCCTTTTGATTGCTTCAAAGCTTTCCTTGCTGATCACGTGCTCCATCTTGCAGGCGTCCTCGAGCGCGATCTCCGCAGGGACACCCAGGCGGATCAGCCAGGAGGAGAGCAGCTCATGGCGCTCATAGATCATTTCTGCTATTTCTCTTCCCGCGGGAGTCAGGGTGATAAAGCCGGATTTGTCCACGGAAATATGATCCCTTTCGCGCAGATGCTTCATGGCGACGCTGACGCTGGATTTCTTAAACCCAAGCTCATTCGCAATATCCACGGACCGGACCACGGGAAGCTGTCTGCTCAATATCAAAATTGTCTCCAGATAGTTTTCTGCTGATTCGTTTACGGCCATTTTTTTCCTCTCATTCCGCCGGGGCAACGGCTCTGTAACATTGTTGTACTACCATTACTTTGTGATTATATTTACGTAGAGTATAGCATATTTTTGATTTAATTGCAACGATTTCAAATCTTCTTTGGCGGCAGATCCATTCGTTTGAAATAACTAAAAAATATTATTGACATCGAACACAGGTAAGCATATACTAACTATTGAGATAAGAGATGCCATGAGATGAAGTCTTGAGTAAAGGGGGATTGGATGATGCCGCTTACAATGGTGCCTGCGGGCGAAGAGAATGTGATCAAAAAGGTCGGTGGAAAAGAGGAGACAAGACTGTTTCTGGAGAAGCTTGGCTTTGTGGTCGGAGGAGTTGTCACGGTGGTCTCCGCTGCGGGCGGAAATATGATCGTCAACGTCAAAGAGTCGAGAGTTGCCATCGGCAGGGATATGGCAAATAAGATCATGGTTTAGACATCTGTGGACCGTATCATAGAAAATGAAAAAAGAAAGGGATTGGTTATCAGAATGAAGACATTGAGGGATGCTGCCTGCGGGCAGACGGTAAAGGTGAAAAAGCTTTCAGGCGAGGGCCCGGTCAAGAGACGTATCATGGATATGGGGATCACCAGGGGTGTGGAGATCTTCGTGAGAAAGGTGGCGCCATTGGGAGATCCGGTCGAGGTGACGGTGAGAGGCTATGAGCTGTCTCTGCGCAAGGCTGATGCGGAGATGATCGAGGTGGAGTGAACGGTCGAGTCTCTGCCTGTTTAGAAAGGCTGGGTGCAGCCGGAAAACAATGAAACAAAAGGTGAGGTGCAGCGAAATGCTGCCAATTTTTTAAACCATTGGTTAGAACATTCTAACAAAAGATAGAATAAACAAATTTGAGGAAGAGGGAAGAAAAATGTCGATTAAGATTGCATTGGCGGGTAATCCGAACTGTGGCAAGACAACATTATTTAACGCGCTGACCGGTTCCAACCAGTATGTGGGGAACTGGCCGGGAGTTACGGTGGAAAAGAAGGAAGGAAAGTTAAAGATCGATAAGGATGTGACTTTGATGGACCTTCCCGGTATCTATTCTCTTTCCCCCTACACATTGGAGGAGGTTGTCGCAAGAAATTATTTGATTCATGAGGAGCCGGATGCTATTATAAATATTGTAGACGGCACCAACCTGGAGCGAAACCTGTATCTGTCCACCCAGCTGATCGAACTGGGCATTCCTGTGGTCATGGCAGTGAACATGATGGATATCGTAAAGAAAAGCGGCGATAAGATCAATACGGCGAAGCTTGCCGAAAGCCTTGGCTGTCAGGTGGTTGAGATCTCGGCGCTGAAGGGTACGGGAATCGAGGAGGCGGCGAAATGTGCGGTTGCCCTCGCCCGGAAGAAGGCTCCTGTAAAGCTTGTACATAAGTTTGATCCCAAGGTTGAGAAGAGCATCCTGGCAGTCTCCGGGAAGCTTACGGAAGTGAAGGAGGCGCAGAAGCGTTTCTTCGCCATCAAGCTTCTGGAGAAGGATGAAAAGATCGCTGCAATGCTGGAAGGAACCTACGATGTGTCAGCAGAGATCAAGGCCATGGAAGATGCCTTTGACGATGACACCGAGAGTATCATCACCAACGAGAGATACAGCTATATCTCCTCTATCATTGACGGCTGCTTAAAGAAGGCATCCGGCAAAAATGCCATGACCATCTCCGATAAGATCGACCGGGTTGTGACAAACAGAATCCTGGCACTCCCCATCTTTGCGGTGGTCATGTTCCTTGTGTACTATATCGCGATGTCCACCATCGGCGCAGCGGCTACAGACTGGACCAACGACAACCTGTTTGGCGACGGCTTCCATCTCTTCGGGATCGGCACTGCTGCCTATGAGGAAAAGGCGGAGGAGTACGGCGGCGCGGCAGAAGTGATAGACGGCTTTGTCTCCTACGCTGAGGCTTTGGGAATGGATGTGGAACAAATTGCGGATGCCCTGGATGCGGAGTCAGAGGATTTTGATCCCGAGACAGCTGCGGCAGCGATGGATGAGCTGACGGCAATGTTTGACGCTTCCGCAGAAGCAACCTATCTGGTGGAGGATGAGGAGACTCTTGCGACAGAGGAGATGACATCCACCTACGATGAGCTGTTGGAGGCTGTGGAAATTGCAAAATCCTATGGCTGTGAGGAGCCTGACCCGGCGGAAGACGGTATCTTCGTACCCAGTATCCCCGATGCGATCGCGGCAGGACTCACCAAACTGGACTGCGCAGACTGGCTCTACGGACTGATCGTTGACGGTATTGTGGCAGGTGTCGGCGCGGTGATCGGCTTCGTGCCCCAGATGCTTGTGCTGTTTTTCCTTCTGGCAATCCTTGAGTATTGCGGCTACATGGCGAGAGTGGCTTTCATCATGGACAGGATCTTCCGCAAGTTCGGTCTCTCCGGAAAGTCTTTCATCCCCATGCTGATCGGTATGGGCTGCGGCGTGCCCGGTATCATGGCATCCCGTACGATCGAGAATGAGAAGGACCGCCGCATGACCATCATGACCACAACCTTCATCCCCTGCGGCGCGAAGGTTCCCTTTATCGCCATGATCGCAGGCGCGATCTTCGGAGGTTCTCCCTGGATCGCAACCAGCGCTTACTTTATCGGTATTATTGCCATTATCTGCTCCGGTATTATATTAAAGAAGACAAAGATGTTTGCGGGCGACCCGGCTCCCTTCGTCATGGAGCTTCCCGCCTACCACTGGCCTACCGTCGGTTCTGTGCTCAGAAGCATGTGGGAGCGCGGCTGGTCGTTCATCAAGAAGGCGGGTACCATCATCACTCTCTCCACGATCGCTGTGTGGTTTACGACCTACTTCGGATTTGCGGAGGACGGATTCAGAATGTTGGCTGAGGAGGAGATCGAGTACAGTATCCTCGCCAGAGTCGGAAGTGCCATCGCCTGGATCTTTATTCCCCAGGGCTGGGGCAACTGGCAGGCGACAGTGGCTTCCATCACAGGTCTTGTGGCAAAGGAAAATATCGTAGGTACGCTGGGTATCCTCTACCGTGCCGGTGAGGGAACCGTGTACCAGAACATGTCCGCAGTATTTACCACGGCCAGCGGCTTCTCCTTTATGGTGTTCAACCTTCTGTGCGCACCCTGCTTCGCGGCAATGGGAGCTATCAAGAGGGAGATGAACAATGCGAAGTGGTTCTGGTTTGCCATCGGCTATCAGTGCGGTCTGGCATATCTGGCGAGCCTTGTGGTCTACAGGATCGCCGGTCTGTTCACAGGCGCCTGCACCTTCGGCTTCTGGAGTGTGGTGGCTGTGATGATCATTGCAGGTTTCCTCTATATGCTGGTGAGACCCGATCAGAAACAGACAAAAAGCTTTGGGACAAAGAGCAAAGTAAAGGCTTCTGCAAAAATGTGATGTTAAAATAAAAAGGAGGCTTAAAAGTGGGAACAGTAGTAGTGAGTGTAGTGTTGATCCTGATCGTGGGCGCGATCATCCGCACCATGATAAAGGATAAGAAAAACGGAAAATCCTCCTGCGGCGGAGACTGCAGTCACTGTCGCGGCTGCCACTGAAGAAAAAATATGAAAATTCTTGTTGTCGGAGGAAGTTACTTTTACGGAAGAGTGTTTGTGATGCTGGCTTCGAAGGAGCACAGCATCACGGTGGTGAACCGGGGCACCTACTCCATGAGTGAGTTCGGTGTAAGAGAAGTGCGTGGAGATCGGCATGATGGGAACCTTTGGAAGAGCCTTACGGGTGAATTTGATGCCGTTGTGGATTTCTGCGCCTACAATCCCGGCGATGTAAAGCTTATTCTGGAGAATCTGCCCTGTGCGCCGAAGCAGTATATCCTCATCAGCACCGTGGATGTGTATGAGAGGGGAACAGGCGGGACAAAGGGAGAGGAGACTCCTCTCGAGACAAGACATTTTCCGGGCGAGGCGGGAGAGTATATCGCGGGAAAGACAGCTCTGGAAAGAGAACTGATCGGCTTTGCGGATGTGAAGTCGGCTGCCGGAGGGCGGACGGCATATACTCTGCTGCGCCCGGCTATTCTGTATGGCCCTTATAATTATGCGCCGAGAGAGTCGGTGTTTATCCGTATGGCAGTGCGTGAGCACTGCCTTCCGGCGTTTACGGACGCGGACGGACAGTTCCAGTTTGTCTATGTGAAGGATGCGGCCCAGGCGATCCTTGCCTGCCTCGGCAACGAAAAGACATACGGCCAGGCCTACAACCTCTGCGGGGAAGAAGTCCTGAACTATTCTGTGTTTTTGGAAACACTGCAGAGTCTGGCGGATCAGGAAAACGTGTCGGAGAGAAAGGCTGACGGGCAACGTTTGCAAATGATCCCCCTGACCCTGGACGAGGCCCAGAGCCAGGGCATCCCGGTGCCTTTCCCGGCGACGGCGGCAGAGACAGAACTTGTGTCGAATCAAAAGAGCATAGAAGAACTGGGGATCAGCTACACGCCGTTTGCGGAGGGGATGCAGAAGACATTCACCGCCTTTCGGCATGTGTATGAATAGCAAAAGATGACTGAAAGAAAACCATAAAAAACAAATGACAGGATTTGCATGACATTTGGGCAAAATAGGGTTATACTTTCCTTATGTGAAATGCCTGGCCGGGAGGTAAAAATATCCCGGATGGAAAGGAGCCCTGATTATGACATTTATTCCGAAGCCGCATGAGATCTACAAGCACTTTAAGGGAAATCTGTACCAGATCGTGGCCGTGGCGGAGCACACGGAGACCGGGGAGCAGCTTGTGATCTACCAGGCGATGTACGGAGATTTTAAAATTTATGCGAGACCTCTCCCTATGTTTACCAGCCGGGTGGACAGGGAGAAGTACCCCGATGTGACCCAGGAGTTCCGCTTTGAACTGCAGGGGCCGGAGGCCGCAAGGCAGAGGGAGGAGTCGGGGGCGGAAACCCGGCCGGAGGAGAAGAATGCAGTGCAGACTGACGGGGAACTTTCTTTGGATCCGTTTGTGCTGGAATTTCTGGATGCGGATTCCTATGAGCAGCGCCTGAATATCCTTGCAGGTCTCCACCACCGCATCACGGACGATATGATCACCACGATGGCGATCGCGTGCGATGTGGAGATAAGTGAGGGGGAGACGGAGGAGAGATACGAATCCCTGAAGAACTGCCTGCTGACACTGGAGAAATACGAGTGCAACCGTCTGCGATAGGACAGCGGGAGATCGTCGGAGAGGAAAGACCTGCAGAAGAGAATGTGCGGGTCAGGGGCTGTGGCAGGGAGCAGACAGATGAAATATGACAATATTACAGCAGGGCGCTTTGTGGAGCGCCCCAACCGCTTTATTGCCTATGTGGATATCGCAGGCAGAAGAGAGAGGGTACATGTGAAAAATACCGGCAGATGCCGTGAACTTTTGGTGCCGGGAGCAGAAGTCTATCTGGAAAAGGGCAAAAGCCCAGGCAGAAGCACAGCCTACGACCTGGTGGCGGTGAAAAAGGGGGAGAGGCTGGTCAACATGGATTCCCAGGCGCCAAACAGGGCGGTCCATGAGTGGCTGGAAAAAAGGATTCTCTTTCCGGATCTGGTACAGGTCCGGCCGGAGACAAGGTACGCAAACTCCCGTTTTGACTTTTATATAGAGACGACGGAAGAAAAGATTTTTATGGAAGTAAAAGGGGTGACGCTGGAGGAAGACAATGTTGTGAGCTTCCCGGATGCCCCTTCTGAGCGCGCGGTAAAGCATGTGGAGGAGCTGGTCAGGGCAAAGCATGACGGATACCGTGCTTTTGTCATGTTTGTGATCCAGATGAAGGGGGCATCTTACTTTACGCCGAATGGCCAGATACATCCGGAGTTTGCGGATGCGTTAAAGAAGGCCGCAAAGGAGGGTGTGGAGATCCTCGCCTATGACTGCAGGGTGGAGCCGGACGGTATGGAGATAGAAGATCCGGTTCCGGTTTTCTGGCCGTCCGGTCTGGAGGCTATTCCCAAACCGCTTCTGAAGTGGTACGATGAAAACAGAAGAAGGCTGCCCTGGAGGGAGCACCCCTCACCCTATCGGGTGTGGGTGTCCGAGATCATGCTCCAACAGACCAGAGTTGAGGCTGTGAAGCCATACTTTGAGCGGTTTATGCGCACGCTGCCGGATATTGCTTCCCTGGCGGCTGCAGACGAGGAGACACTTTTAAAGCTCTGGGAAGGGCTCGGCTATTACAACCGGGTGCGGAACTTAAAGCAGGCGGCGATACAGATCATGGAAAACTACGGCGGCAGGATGCCCCGGGAGTACGGGGAGCTTCTGAAGCTGAAAGGGATCGGCAGCTACACGGCGGGAGCAATCGCTTCGATCGCTTACGGAAGTCCTGTACCCGCGGTGGACGGCAATGTACTTCGGGTGCTCTCCAGGATACGGGCGGATGAGCGGCTGATCTCCGATACGTCGGTGAAATCAGCGGTGGAGCAGGAGCTCCTCGAGGTGATGCCGAAGGACCGGCCGGGGGATTTCAATCAGGCGATGATGGAGATCGGTGCCTGCATCTGCATCCCAAACGGTGCGCCCCTGTGTGAAAGCTGTCCCCTGCAGCATATGTGCCTGGCGCACAGGCTGCATGCGGAGACGGACTTCCCGAAAAAGGCGGCAAAAAAGCCGAGAACCGTGGAGGAAAAGACCATTCTTGTGATAAGGGATGAGAACAGGACGGCCATTTGCAGGAGACCGGCGAAGGGGCTTCTGGCAGGGATGTATGAATTCCCTTCCATGGAGGGCTTTTGCACCCCGGAGGAGGTCACCGCTTTCCTCGCCGAAAACGGGATCAAAACATTGCGCATCCAGCCTCTTGCGGAGGCAAAGCATATTTTTACCCACAGGGAATGGCACATGAAGGGGTATATGGTGCGGGTGGATGAGCTGGAGCACGGCATCCCTGGGGAGGCATCCGGAAACTGGATCTACATCCATCCGGAGGAGACAAGGGACAGATACCCTATCCCATCCGCCTTCAGCGCCTACACGGGATATCTGAGTATCAGGCTGGGCAAGGAGAGATATCAGGAGGAGACATAAATTGAAGCTTTTATCGGTGGCAGTACCCTGCTATAATTCAGAAAAATATATGAGGAAGTGTGTGGACTCTCTGCTGGTCGGCGGGGAGGATGTGGAGATCATCATTGTGGATGACGGTTCGACGACCGACAGGACTGCGGAGATTGCGGACGAGTACGCAGCCCTTTATCCCGACATTGTAAAGGCAGTCCACAAGCCCAACGGCGGACACGGTTCCGCGGTGAACACAGGAATTGCCAACGCCACAGGCCTGTATTTCAAGGTGGTGGACAGCGATGACTGGCTGAAGAAGGAGGCTTACCTGAAGGCGCTTGACAAGCTGCGGGAGCTCGCAGGCGGCGCGGAAGCCCTGGATATGCTTATCTGCAATTATGTTTATGAGAAGGAAGGGGAGAAGCGCAAAAAGGTCATCCACTACAGGCACATCCTTCCTGTGGACACCATGTTTACTTGGAGCGACTGTCATCACTTCCTGAAGGGGCATTATATCCTGATGCACTCTGTCATCTTCCGGACCAGACTGTTAAAGGAATGTGGACTGAAGCTGCCGGAGCACACCTTTTATGTGGATAATCTGTACGTGTTTGAGCCGCTGCCC
>CAYPSH010000033.1:0-9900 GCA_964413445.1 uncultured Acetatifactor sp. | reverse complement strand
ATTTGGAGGATGAATATGATTTTGGATGAGATAGCCGCGAAGACGGCGGAGCGGATAGCAGCCTGCAAAAGCAGCCTTCCGCTTTCCGAGTTGAAAGCCCAGGTGGGAGACCTGGAGAGAAATACGGGTTTCCCCTTTGAGAGGGCGCTGGCAGGCAAAGGGATGAGCTTTATCTGCGAGGTAAAGAAGGCATCCCCCTCTAAGGGGGTGATCGCGGAGGATTTCCCCTACAAAAAGATTGCAGCGGAATATGAGCAGGCCGGGGCGGATGCCATGTCGGTTCTCACAGAACCCTTTTACTTCAGGGGCAGTGACGACTATCTGGCAGAGATCAGAAAGGAAGTGACAATTCCGCTGCTCCGCAAGGACTTCACCGTAGACGAGTATATGATCTATCAGGCGAAAAAGATCGGGGCGGATGCTGTGCTTTTGATCTGTGCCATCCTCTCCCCCATGCAGCTGTCCGAGTACAGGGGGATAGCGGAGGAACTGGGGCTGTCCGCCCTGGTGGAGGCGCACGATGAGAGGGAAATCGAGATGGCGCTCAAAGCCGGAGCGCGGATAGTGGGTGTCAATAACCGGAATCTGAAGGATTTTTCGGTGGACATCGACAATTCTGTGAGAATGAGGGAACTGGTTCCGAGGGACATCCTTTTCGTCTCGGAGAGCGGTATGAAGACAAGGGCGGATATCAAAAGGCTGGAGGAAAACGGCACCAATGCGGTGCTGATCGGGGAGACGCTCATGCGCAGCCCTGACAAGGCGGCAATGCTGAGGGAGCTTCGCGGAGAGGTATGAGGAAAGCGCAATGGCGCTGCAGAACAGGCAGACTTGTGTCTGGCTGCGGAAGGATGTGGTAACAGAAAATGTCATCGAAAATAAAGATCTGCGGTCTGTCCAGGCAGGAAGATATCGAGTATGCCAACAGAGTGCACCCGGACTATATCGGTTTTGTCTTTTATGAAAAGAGCAGGCGGAGCGTGGACCGGCTTACCGCAGCAGAACTGAAAAAGAAACTGAAGCCCGGTATCCGGGCGGTGGGTGTTTTCGTGGATGCGCCCTGTGAGGAGATCATCGGGCTTCTGGAGGATGAGATCATTGATATGGCACAGCTTCACGGCGACGAGTCCGAGGAGGACATCCGCTATATCCAGGCGGTGACGCACAAGCCTGTGATCAAGGCCGTCAAGGTGAGGGACAGATATGACGTGGAGGCCTGGCTGGATTCCGCGGCGGACTATCTGCTCTTTGACAGCGGTATGGGGAGCGGCGTCGCTTTCGACTGGTCTCTGCTGGATGGCGTGGAGAGAGACTTCTTTCTCGCGGGAGGTCTGCACGACGGGAATCTGGCGCAGGCGCTGGACCGGTTGGCTCCTTACGCTGTGGACTTAAGCTCCGGCGTGGAGACGGAGGGCGTGAAGGATTTTGAGAAGATGAAGGCTGTGACAGACCTTGTGAGAGGAAGCCTCCTGTAGGATCCCACAGAAATAAAGCGATATGAAAAAAGTTTGATACAGACATGCGCAGAAAGGCAGGCAGAGGAGAAACATGAGCAAAGGAAGATATGGAATACACGGCGGACAGTATATTTCAGAGACACTGATGAATGAACTGATCCACCTGGAGGAGTGCTACGAGCACTACAAGAACGACCCGGAATTCCAGCAGGAGCTGAATACCCTTTTAAACGAGTATGCGGGAAGACCCTCCCTTTTGTATTATGCGGAGAAGATGACAAAGGATCTGGGCGGCGCAAAGATTTATTTAAAGCGCGAGGATCTCAATCACACCGGCTCCCACAAGATCAACAATGTGCTGGGGCAGGCGCTTCTGGCTAAGAAGATGGGGAAGACCCGTATTATCGCGGAGACCGGAGCAGGGCAGCACGGCGTTGCCACAGCCACGGCAGCCGCACTCTTAGGGATGGAATGCGAAATCTATATGGGAAAGGAAGACACCATCCGTCAGGCCTTAAATGTCTACCGCATGGAGCTTTTGGGCGCAAAGGTGCATCCTGTGACCAGCGGCACACAGACCTTAAAGGATGCGGTCAACGAGTGCATGAGAGAGTGGACCAACAGGGTGGACGATACTCTGTATGTCCTTGGCTCCGTCATGGGCCCGCACCCCTTCCCCATGATCGTGCGGGACTTCCAGAGCGTGATCAGCCGTGAGGCAAAGGCGCAGATCCTGGAGAAGGAAGGAAAGCTTCCGGCAGCCGTGGTGGCCTGCGTGGGCGGCGGCAGCAACTCCATGGGTATGTTCTACAACTTTATCGAGGATAAGGATGTGGAGCTCATCGGCTGTGAGGCGGCAGGAAAGGGCGTGGATACCGCGCTGACGGCGGCGACCATCGCCACCGGTTCCCTGGGCATTTTCCATGGCATGAAGTCCTATTTCTGCCAGGACGAGTACGGCCAGATCGCGCCTGTCTATTCCATTTCCGCAGGCCTGGACTACCCGGGCATCGGGCCGGAGCATGCATACCTCCACGATATCGGAAGAGCGCAGTATGTTCCTGTCACGGACGATGAGGCGGTGGATGCCTTCGAGTACATCGCCCGCACCGAGGGCATCATCTGTGCCGTGGAGAGCGCGCACGCAGTGGCCCATGTGAGAAAGATCGCGAAAAATTACAGCCCCGATCAGAGCATTATCATCTGCCTGTCCGGAAGAGGGGACAAGGATGTGGCAGCCATCGCAAGATACCGCGGTGTGGATCTGCACGAGTGACAGTGAAAAGCTGCCGATACCGAGACGGAGTACTTTTGCAGATGCGATAATGTAAGTTCAGGATCAGAGAAAAAGAAAGGCATGAGACTGCTATGAAGACATTAAACAATAAATTGAGCAAGGTATTTGACACTCCCAACAAGAAGGCGTTCATCGCCTTCCTGACGGCGGGGGACCCGAATGCAGACTGTACCGTAAATTATATTCTGGAGATGGAGAGAGCCGGGGCGGATCTGATCGAAATCGGAATCCCTTTTTCCGACCCCACTGCGGAGGGTGTGGTGATCCAGGATGCCAATATCAGAGCTTTGAGGAACGGTATGACCACCGACGGAGCCTTTGAGATCGTGAGAAGGGTCAGGGAAAAATCTCAGATCCCTCTTGCCTTTATGACCTACGCAAATCCTGTGTTCCACTACGGCTATGACAGATTTTTTGCAAAATGTGAGGAGCTCGGGGTGGACGCCATCATCGTTCCCGATATGCCTTTTGAGGAGAAGGAAGAGATGGAAGGCCCTGCGAATGCTCACAATGTGGCTGTGATCTCCATGATCGCACCTACCTCTGAGAGCCGTATCCGGATGATCGCCGGACAGGCCCAGGGATTTATCTATGTGGTCTCCTCCATGGGCGTCACAGGAGTCAGAAGTGAGATCAAGACAGATCTTGCGTCCATCGTGGAGAGCATCCGCAAGGTGACGGATGTGCCCTGCGCCATCGGCTTTGGCATCAGCACTCCCGAACAGGCGAAAAAGATGGCGGAGGTCTCAGACGGAGCCATCGTGGGAAGTGCCATTGTGAAGATCATTGCAAAGAGCGGGGAGAATGCAGCGGAGGAGATCTATCACTACGTCAAAAGCATGAAGGAAGCCGTTCTGGAGGCGTAGAGGAGAAAAAATCCAAAAAAATCCTGCAAGTGAAAAAACCGGGTTGACAAACAGCCTGCGGCTATGTATAATGAATCAGTGTGTGAGAAGAAACACGCTAAAATTATGCATAGGAGTCGCTATGTTAGTAAATTTATCTGATGTGTTGACATCCGAAGGCAGACAGGTAAGCATGGAAGTGCCTCTTGAAATGACGAGTTTCGAGAGTGGGATGGGCAAATTTGAGATTCTGGAAAAAACACCTGTCACATTCCTTTTTTCCAACATCGAGCCTGAAAAGGCAAGAGTGGAGGGAAGGGTGACGATCACTTTCCGGACTTCATGTGACCGCTGTCTGAAAGAAGTATCCACGACGCTTTCCCTTGAATTTGAGAGAGTCGTTGCTTCTCCGGAGGCAGCCTGTGAGGATGATGAGGAAGCAGATGACTTGAGTTTTATGGATGGTTATCAGCTTGACGTGGAGACTTTTGTGTACAATGAAATCATTGGTAACTGGCCTGCAAAGATTCTGTGCAAAGAAGACTGTAAGGGACTTTGTCCCGTCTGTGGACAGGATCGGAATGTGAGGGACTGTGGATGCGATACATTCGTTCCCGACCCGCGAATGGCAGTGATACAAGATATCTTCAACGCGAATAAGGAGGTGTAACGATGTCTATTTGTCCTAAGAATAAATCTTCCAAAAGTAGAAGAGATAAGAGAAGAGCAAACTGGAAAATGAGTGCTCCCACTCTGGTGAAGTGCAGCAAGTGCGGCGCGCTTATGATGCCTCACAGAGTCTGCAAGGCTTGTGGTTCTTATAACAAGAAGCAGGTTGTAAGCGTTGACTAATGGAACTGTAAATTAACCTTTACAGTCCTTGAGACGCAGAAGGCCAGTCAGAAAAGAGCTTGTGAAAAATACCGGATTCCTCCGGTATTTTTTTCTTGCTTTTTATAATATGGTCTAGTATAGTAAAAGAAGCGCATGGCAGAAATATGCGGTCTGCGTAAAAGTCGGATGGGAAGGATGAATCCAATGGCTGATTTTGTAAATGTAGCGGTGGATGCTATGGGCGGAGACAATGCTCCTGCCGAGATCGTAAAGGGTGCGGTGGAAGCTGTCTGTGAGGATAAGCGTGTCAGGGTTTTTCTGGTGGGACGTGAGCCTGTCCTGAAGGAAGAGCTGAAAAAGTATACATACAATCCGGAGCAATTGGAGATCGTGCATGCCGGGGAGATCATCGAGACAGGTGAGCCGCCTGTTATGGCCATCCGGAAAAAGAAGGATTCTTCTATCGTCAAGGCAATGTATATGGTCAGGGAAGGAAAGTGCGATGCCTTTGTGTCCGCGGGAAGCACCGGCGCCGTACTGGTTGGCGGTCAGGTGATCGTCGGCCGCATCAAGGGCGTGGAGAGACCTCCGCTCGCCCCCGTGATCCCTACCGTGAACGGTATCTGTCTCCTTCTGGACTGCGGAGCCAATGTAGATGCAAGACCTTCCCAGCTGCTGCAGTTTGCGAAGATGGGCAGCATCTATATGGAGAGCGTGATCGGCGTAAAAAATCCGAAGGTTGGTCTGGTCAATATCGGCGTGGAGGAAGAAAAGGGAAATGCGCTGACGAAAGAGACCTATCCCCTGCTTCAGAACTGCCCGGATATCAACTTTATCGGCAATGTGGAGGCGAGAGATATTCCCATGGGTGTCGCTGATGTGCTTGTCTGCGAGGCCTTTGCCGGGAATGTGGTCCTGAAAATGTATGAGGGTGTCAGCTCGGCTCTGGTCAAGAAGATCAAGGAGGGCATGATGAGTACCCTTCGCAGCAAGATCGGTGCGCTTCTGGTAAAACCGGCACTCAAAAACACCTTGAAGGCTTTCAGCACCGAAGCATACGGCGGTGCGCCGCTCCTGGGACTGAACGGCCTTGTGGTAAAGACCCACGGAAGCAGCAAATCCATTGAGATCAAGCATTCTATCCTCCAATGCATCGCATTCAAGGAACAAAAAATAAATGAAAAGATCAGAGAACAGATCGTTCTGGCAGATTAAAGGAAAGAAGGAAGTTTTATGGAACTCGAAAAACTGAAAAAAATAATTGCAGAGGTGTTGAACGTAGATACGGATGAGATTACTATGGAGTCTACCTTTTTAGATGACCTCGGCGCAGACTCCCTGGATGTATTCCAGATCATCATGGGCATTGAGGAAGAATTTGATATTGAGATTCCCGCTGATAAGGCGGAGGCGATCACTACCGTTGGAGAGGCAGTCGAACTGATAAAAGGGGCTTTAAACTGAATTTAGTTTGTTATTTTTTGATTTCAATAAGAGCAGTAGGCCGCGAGGAGTACTGCTCTTTATTTTGAAAAGAGGGGAAGAAAATGGCGGAGAGATATACACTGGAAGTGCTGGAGGAGAGGATCGGCTATCGCTTTGAAAACCGGACCCTGTTGAAACAGGCGCTGACCCACAGCTCTTTCACCAACGAGCAGAAGATCAACAAGAGAAAGAATTATGAGAGGCTGGAGTTTTTGGGGGATGCTGTGCTGGAACTGGTATCCAGCGAATTCCTGTTCAGGGAGCACACAGATGTCCCGGAGGGGGAACTGACAAAGCTGCGCGCATCCATGGTCTGTGAGCCTGCCCTTGCCTTCTGTGCAAGAGATCTGGAGCTCGGAAAGTTCATCCTGCTCGGAAAAGGCGAGGAGAGCACCGGCGGACGAAGCAGGGACAGCATCACATCGGATGTGATGGAGGCGGTCATCGGCGCGATCTATCTGGACGGAGGAATGAAACCTGCGAAGGCTTTCATCGACCGTTTTGTGCTTTCCGATCTGGAAAACAAGCAGCTTTTCTATGACAGCAAGAGCAATCTTCAGGAAGTGGTCCAGGGAAGGCTGAAAAAAGAGATCCGCTATGAACTATTGCAGGAGAGCGGACCGGAGCACAACAAAACTTTCCGGGTATCTGTTTATATGGAAGATGAATTTCTCGGAGAGGGACTGGGGAGAACAAAAAAAGCGGCGGAACAGCAGGCTGCCTACAAGGCGCTGTTGCTCCTGAGGGACAAAAAATGTATTTAAAAAGTATAGAAGTACAGGGGTTTAAATCCTTTGCAAATAAGATCAATTTCCAGTTCCACAACGGTATCACGGGAATTGTGGGACCTAACGGAAGCGGAAAGAGCAATGTGGCAGATGCTGTCCGTTGGGTTCTGGGGGAACAGAGGGTCAAACAGCTGCGTGGTGCCAGCATGCAGGATGTCATTTTCTCGGGCACGGAGAACAGGAAGCCGCAAAGCTATGCCTACGTTGCCATCACATTGGATAATGCGGATCATCAGCTTGCCATTGACTTTGACGAGGTGACAGTGGCAAGGCGCATTTACCGTTCCGGAGAAAGTGAATATCTGATCAACGGCAGTCCCTGCAGGCTGAAGGATGTCAACGAATTGTTCTATGACACCGGAATCGGCAAGGAAGGATATTCTATTATCGGTCAGGGTCAGATCGACAAGATCTTAAGCGGCAAACCGGAGGAGAGACGAGAGCTCTTTGACGAGGCTGCCGGCATTGTCAAATTCAAGCGCCGCAAGGCGGCTTCCCAGGCAAAGCTGGAAAATGAAAAGCAGAATCTGATCCGTGTAAACGACATCCTTTCCGAGCTGGAAAAGCAGGTGGGGCCTCTGGAGAAACAGTCAGAGGTGGCTAAAATCTATCTGCAGAAAAAGGAAGCGCTCAAGACTCTGGATGTGAACGTGTTCCTGCTGGAGAATGCCAGACTGAAGGAGCAGTTTAAGAATGCGGAGGAAAAGTACGGCATCGCGTCGGGCGAACTGAAGGAGACCCGCGACAACTATGAGGGCATCAGGGAAGAGTACGAGCGCATTCAGGAGGAGATTGAGAGCCTGGATGCCGCCATCGAGCAGGCGAGGAGCACTGTGACGGATGCGGGCCTTATGCGCGGCAGGCTGGAAGGCGAGATGAATGTCTTAAAGGAGCAGATCAATTCTGCAAAGGGCAGTGAGACTCATCTTTCCAACCGGAGAAAGGCGCTGGAGGAAGAGATTGCCGCAAGGGAAAAGGACAGAGAGGCATATCTGAACGAGAAATCCCAGACAGACGAAGAGATGCAGGAAATCACTGCCACGGCGGATGAAGTCAGACAGAAGCTCGAGGAAATCCAGAAGAAGATAGAAGACCTGAACAACAGCATTGAAAACAGGAAAAATACCATCATCGGGGAATTAAACCAGAGAGCCACCATCAAATCCAAGATGGGACGCCTCGACACCATGATGGAGCAGGTGAACATCAGAAGGGCGGAGTTAAATTCCAGACTGCTCAGGGCAAAATCCGATGAGGCAGCCAGGGAGGAGACCATCAAAAACCTGGAGGCGGAATTTGAGAAGATCACAGAAGAAATCCGCACAATGACCGAGCGGGAAGCGCAGACGGAAACCGAACTTGGAAATATCCGCGGAGAGCTTGCCGCAAGGGACGGCAAACTCAGGGAGACTCAGAGCGCCTACCACATGGAAAAATCAAAGCTCGAGACCCTGTCCAATCTGACGGAGCGCTATGAGGGATACGGCGGCAGCGTCAAGAAGGTGATGGAGCAGAAGGAAACCCATAAGGGAATCATCGGCGTGGTGGCGGACATCGTCAAGACGGAGAAAAAGTATGAGACCGCCATTGAGACCGCTCTCGGCGGCAACATCCAGAACATTGTCACGGACAATGAGGAGACCGCAAAAGAGATGATCCGGTTTTTGAAGAGCAACAAGCTGGGACGGGCGACCTTTCTGCCGCTCACCAGTATCACAAAGCCGCAGGAGTTTAAGACCCCGGAGGTCCTGGGGGAAAAGGGCGCCATCGGCATGGCGGACGCGCTGGTGCATACGGAGGAGCGCTACCGCAATGTGGCAAAGGCGATGCTCGGGCGGATCGTGGTGGTCGACAATGTGGACAATGCTGTGAAGATTGCCAGAAAGTATGACTACGGCATCCGGATGGTGACTCTGGAGGGCGAGCTGCTTGTGCCGGGAGGCGCGATCAGCGGAGGCGCTTTCAAGAACAACAGCAATCTCCTGGGCAGACGCCGTGAACTGGAGGAACTGGAAAAGAATACGAAAAAACTGCTGGGGGAGATAGACCGTCTGAACCGGGAGATCGATGAGACGAAATCCCGGAGAAACAGGATGCGCATGGATCTGGAGGCGTTAAAAACGGATCTCCAGAGAAAATCCATCGAGCAGAATACCGCCAGGTTAAACATCAGCCAGGCCAGAGAGCGTATGGAAGAGGACGCGGAGGCAAAGACAAGCTTACGCCTGGAAGAAAAGGAGATTGAAACCCAGATCCTTGAGATAAAGAACGACAAGGAAACGATCCGAAAGGAACTTGAGGGCAGCGAGGAGCTGGAGAAGACAACCCAGGAGGAGATCTCGGGATTGCAGAAGAAGCTGGAGGAACAGCGCACACTGGAGACAGATGCAGCCGCCCGGGTTTCCGAGTGGGATGTGAAGGTGGAGAAGATGCGCCAGAATCTGGGCTTCAAGCAGGCCAATGTGGATCGTATCGACGGGGAACTGGAGCGCTTTAGCGGTGAACTCGCGGAGATCATGCAGGCGCTCTCGGAAAATCAGGCAGAGGTGGAGCAAAAGAAGCGAAACATTGCCGAAATCGAGAAGACCATCGCCGCCTCCTACGATGCCCAGAATGAGTCCCAGACGAAATTACAGGAGACCATCTCACGAAAGGAGGAGCTGGGCGCAAAGCAGAAGAACTTTTTCGGAAGACGGGAGGAACTGGCCGACAAAATATCCGCGCTGGACAAGGAGGTTTACCGTCTCGGCGCCCAGAAGGAAAAGCTGGAGGAGGCCGTGGAGTCTCAGATCAACTATATGTGGGATGAGTATGAGATCACCTTAAGCGATGCGGCAGCCATCCGGGATGAGAGCATGACCGATCTGTCTGCAATGAAGCGGGAGATCTCTTCTCTGAAGGAGCAGATAAAAAAACTGGGTTCTGTGAATGTGAATGCAATCGAAGATTATAAAAATCTGATGGAACGCTTTACCTTCATGAAGACCCAGCACGACGATCTGGTTGAGGCGGAGAAGACGCTGGAAGGAATCATCCTGGAACTGGACACCGCCATGCGGAAACAGTTTACGGAAAAATTTGCCCAGATAAACCGTGAGTTTGACAAGGTGTTTAAGGAATTGTTCGGAGGCGGAAAGGGTACTCTTGAACTGATGGAGGATGAGGATATCCTGGAGGCAGGTGTCCGCATCATC
>CAYPSH010000032.1:5236-9957 GCA_964413445.1 uncultured Acetatifactor sp. | reverse complement strand
CACAGGGGTGCCCGGAAGCGGAGAGTGCAGGCGGGGAGCGGCCTGCGGATGGCGCTCCGAAGGGATCGCGGGGCAGATTTTACCGGGTGACAACCGACAAGGGTGTCTTCGAGGCAAAGGTTGTCATCAATGCGGCGGGGGTCTACGCCGACCGGATCCACAATATGGTAAGCAGAGACAAGATAAAGATCGTACCCAGAAAAGGAGAATATTGCCTGATGGATAAAAAGGCGGGCGGGCTTGTCAGCCACACGATCTTTCAGCTCCCCACCGCCTATGGCAAGGGCGTGCTTGTGACACCCACCGTGCACGGAAATCTGCTGGTGGGCCCCAACGCAGTGGACGAGGACGATCCGGAGGGTGTGAACACCACTGCGGAGGGACTTGCGGATGTGGCAAAGAGGGCAGGCTTGAGTGTGGAGAATCTCCCGCTGAAGCAGGTGATCACTTCCTTTGCAGGGCTGCGGGCCCATCTGGTATCGCCGGAGGGGGAGGATTTTTGTATCGGGCCGGTAAAGGACGCGCCGGGCTTTTTCGATGCGGCAGGCATAGAGTCTCCGGGCTTAAGCTGTGCCCCGGTGATAGGGGAATATGTGGCGCGTCAGGTCCTGGAATATCTTCCGGCGGAGAAAAAGAAGGATTTCATCGCTACGAGAAAGGGCATCCCCAGTATAGCACTTGCCACGGACGAGGAGCGCCAGGCGCTTATCCGGGAAAATCCCCTTTACGCCAATGTGATCTGCCGGTGTGAGCTGGTGACGGAGGGGGAGATCGTGGACGCCATCCGCAGACCTCTCGGTGCCACCACGCTGGACGGGATCAAGCGCCGGGTCCGGGCAGGCATGGGAAGATGCCAGGCGGGCTTCTGCTCGCCGGGAACGGTGGAGATCCTTGCCAGAGAGCTTGGAAAAGATATGGGAGAGATCACAAAGAACGACAGCGGCAGCGAATTCTTTGTGGTCTAGGTCTCTTTTGTCTCGTGGACCTGCTGTGAACTTGTTTATCCTTTGGACTTACAACTTTGAACCCTGTGTTCGCCGGTTGTGAGTCCTTTTTTGTTTATCCGGGGTTTCAGATGAACCGGCAGATGCGGTTCCTGCTCTTGACAATCATCTTCGGCAAATGTAAAATACATATATATTCTACAATTGCCGAATGAAAGAGAGGGAAATCCTGTGAAAAAATTACCGGATTCAGAATTAGAGATCATGCTTATCATATGGGAGTATGACAGACCTGTCAACAGATTTGAAATTGAGAGTAAATTGAAGGAAGACAGAAAGTTATCCCCGACAACCATTTTGTCATTTCTGTCCCGCTTGCAGGAAAAAGGTTTCCTTGATGTTGCAAAGGAAGGGAAAAACAATATTTATACAGCGATCATTGACAGGGAAAGTTATATGCAGGCAGAAAGTAAAAATATGCTGAAAAAACTATATAAGAATTCAGTAAAAAATTTTCTGGCAGCATTATATGATGGAAATAATTTATCAGAAGAAGACTTAAAGGAATTGGAAGATTATATTGAAGAGAAGAGGCGGGAACAGTGAGCGGCAGATTAAAAAAGATGATCTGGCTGATCCTGATGACTGAGCTCGTGTTAATTCATATTGCAGTCCTGACCAGGTTATATTTGCATGGACAGAAAACAGTATTGATTTTTTTTATTGCCGGCAGTCTTGTTATGGCGATCGCTCAATATGTTAGCTATCGTACTTTTGTAAAAAACTGTGTAAGAAAGATAAGCAAGCCGGAAGATGAAAATATAAAGGGCATTTTCGATGAAGCAGTCAGAGAAACCGACAGCGATGCGTGTAAGGTCCGATTATATGAAAACAGTGAGACAGCAACTCCGTTTGTCATGGGGATTTTTCGCCAGAGCATTATTTTACCTGACAAATGCAGAAAATATCCACATCTGAAGTTGATTTTATTGCACGAGTGCTTTCATGTGAAAAGAAGGGATACGCTGTATAAGTATATTATGCTTGCAGCAAATTGTTTTCTGTGGTTTGATCCGTTGGCATATTTTATCCGCTATATCAGTTATCAGGATGTAGAGATATCCTGTGATGAGTCCGTTGTAAAAGGAAAAACGAAAGAAGAGCGATTGGAGTACGGAAAATTTCTGGTAGATTCTGCCGGAAACAGAAAAGGAAAAGACAATACGTTTCATGCATATTGGAACAGCAGTAAAAGTATTCTGAAACATAGGATAGATGCAGTTATTGACGAAAACAGAAAGTGGGACAGGCTGGCAAAAGCAGCAATTATCATTCTGCTTCTGCAGGTAATTGTTTTTAGCGCGGTACTGGCGAAAAGCACTTTGACTGATTACAAAAAAGTAACAGCTCCGGTAAACGAATATGCAGGAGTGACTCCGCCGGCAATTTACGATGAAGAGGCCATACAGCAAATGCTCTTTTTAGAACCGGTGGAACAAGATGCTTACTGTCTGGATCTGTTTGGAAAATACGATAATCAATATCCGCAAAAGGAATTTAATGAAATAGAGGCGCAGGCGCAAAATCCATGGCAGATCAAAGTAAAAAGGCCGGGGTATTTTGGGGATGCGGCAGATGCTGCAATACAAAGACTATATTATTATCTGGAGAATCAAACGGCCTATAACAGCATTGCCTATGAACAATCCCCTTATCAGACTACTTATGAGCTGGTATACCGCACATTACTTGCGGGGGATATAGATAATTCCGTATGGGGCTATGTGTGGAAAGTTTATTGCAGGGACACTGCCGCTTCGGAAAGCTTGAAAAACGGATATGCATTTACAAAAGAAGGAGAGAATTATTTGTATTTTACAACTGCAGTCCAGATAAAAATGGTCGAGCCGTACTTGTTTGAGGCAGTTGGTTATGCAGATTTAGACCAGGTATTGGATGCCTATGAACAGAAATATGCAACAGATGTCTTTCATTATATTCCACAGGTTATGAGTTTTCCCTCAGATGCGGAACCTGATCCGGACTTAGAGGTACAGGAAGCATCGGCAAATGCTTTTGCGGAGGAAAAGGGTATGTGGGATGTAGGTATCTCATTCCCGGAAAATGATCAGGAAGGATATTTGCTTGGGGTTATCGATAAAGCAGCGCGGCAGGTGTACTGTGTCCTTTATAAGACAGAAGATGGCGGAAAAAACTGGCAGCAGGTGGAGATGGACTCTGTTGGAACGGAGCATACTCAGGTTTATGATTTTTCGTTTGTCAGCAAAGACGAGGGATATATGGCGATTCAGTCGTTTTATGAGGATGGCCCAAGAATGCTTCGCACGGAAGATGGGGGTGCAACCTGGGAATATGTTGAATTCTCAGAAGAAATTATGGATTTCTGTCAGGCATTTTCGCCAATTTATGATGGAGAGAAATATATCGTGTATGTAGGTAAAGAAGGGAGCAGTAAGGATGGAGGAGAGAAGGCCTGTTATGAATCAGCAGACGGAGGAAAAACCTGGAATTACACCGGACAAGTTACCTTTGAGTAAATTCCTGCGAAAAATAATGTTTATAAAAATGCTGTGCAGCCCTGTTTTCGTATTGCTCTATTGGTATTTTTGCAGAACTCTGTACAGGTTTTGCATGTATGGAGGGGTAAAAAAGAGGGGAAGCATTCTGATCTTCTGCATGATTTTCTTTTTGGCATATCTGATATGCTATTTGGTCAGAGTGCGGAAAATTAAGATCGCAGAAGAACTGCCGGAAAAAATGAATACGGTAAAATGGTATGGCTTCTCAAAGGATTTTTTGTATCTGCTCGATAAGGAGAACGGATTTTATGCCACAAAGTGCAGCGAAGAAGAGAAAGATTATCTGCGTCTGAAATATTCTGAACTGCCAAAGTATAAACACTTTTTCTGGAAGCTGCCGGCATACCTGATCCTTCTTGCCATTACAGCAGCAACCATTTGTGGTGTGATGAAAAGCGGAACAAATTTTAATGGAAAGCTGGCCTGGTACTTATTTGATCTGAGACATACGCCCATCGTTGCAAAGCAACAGGAGAATGACAGCACAGAAGAGATGAGTATGCCCGCGGGACAGGAAATTGCGGAAGATAATACGGAAGCGAATGCTTCTGTGCGGGAAGAAGCATCGGATGCTGAAACGGGGGTGACTTCAGAGGCAATTCCTGTGCAGTATCCGGATGAAAAGCTGTATGGAACAAGTCAGCTGTCGGAGAAATATTATGAAGATGAGGATGGGCAAACCAACTATTATTACGCAGTATGTCAATATATTTTTTCTGATCCAAAGTATCAGAAAGTGAATGATACTCTGCAAAGCATTTATGATAAAAAGGAATTGGAATACCGGGAAGACTACGAGAACAATGGTCCGTTTACTTATTACGAAGATAATTCGGGAGGATATGGTATAGACTACGAAGAAAGAACCTGGTATCTGGTGAACTTAACCTATGCAGGGGAAGATTATGTCAGCATTTTTTTTAATGATGTAATTTACTGGCCGGGGGCTGCACATCCTATGTCTTATTTTTCGCCGGTGACGATTGATGTGAATACAGGAGAAATCGCAGATGTCGAAGAGATATTGGGATGTACCTGGAGTGAGTTATCGCAGGAACTGTACGGAGAGGAAGACCGGTTAAATCCGGATGATTATGGCTTTTATCTGTCAGGTGAAGAAGTTCATTTTGTTTACAGATTTAACTATTTTGTGGACGAAATAGTGGTCCCGAGGGAG
>CAYPSH010000032.1:3246-5136 GCA_964413445.1 uncultured Acetatifactor sp. | reverse complement strand
TCTGAACAGATTTCAGCTTGCACCTAGGTGCGGAAATGAGGCGGCGATGAAGAAGGAACTGGTGATTATCGGAGGAGGACCTGCCGGACTGGCAGCAGCTATCGCGGCAAAGGAAGCGGGGGTGGATGACCTGGTGATCCTGGAGCGGGACGGACGGCTCGGGGGCATTTTGAATCAGTGCATCCACAACGGCTTCGGCCTGCATACCTTTCAGGAGGAACTGACGGGGCCGGAATATGCGGCACGATTTGTGGAAAAAGCGGCTGCTCTCGGAATCCCCTGTAAGCTTCACACGATTGTCGTGGATCTGTCACAGGATGAAAAAAGCGGACGTAAGCTTGTGACGGTCATGAACAGGGAGGATGGACTCTACACCATCGAGGCGAGGGCGGTGATCCTGTGCATGGGCTGCCGGGAGCGCCCGAGGGGAGCACTGAATATCCCGGGCTACCGCCCGGCGGGCATCTACTCTGCGGGGACGGCGCAGCGCTATGTCAATATGGAGGGCAGGATGCCGGGAAAAGAGGTGGTCATCCTGGGCTCCGGGGATATCGGTCTGATCATGGCAAGGAGGATGACCCTGGAGGGAGCGAAGGTGAAGCTGGTGGCGGAACTGATGCCCTACTCCGGCGGCCTGAAGAGGAACATTGTGCAATGCCTGGAGGATTTCGGGATTCCCTTGAAGCTCAGCCACACGGTTGTGGATATCAAGGGAAAAAAGCGGGTGGAGGCTGTGGTGATCGCTCAGGTAGATGAGAAGCTGAAGCCGATCCCGGGGACGGAGGAGGAAATCGCCTGCGACACCCTGCTTCTGTCCTGCGGACTGATCCCGGAAAACGAGCTTTCCTCTGATCTCGGCGTCTCCATGAACCCCGTCACCAACGGCCCCTTCGTAAACGAGAGCCTGGAGACGGACAAGGAGGGGGTCTTTGCCTGCGGCAATGTGCTCCATGTCCACGATCTGGTGGACTACGTCTCGGAGGAGGCATCCCAGGCGGGAAAGCGGGCGGCGGCATATTTAAAAGGAGAACTTGCGCCGGATAAAAAGGAGATTCCCATCCGCACATCGGGCGGTGTGCGCTACACGGTTCCCTCGTCCCTGGATGTGAGCCGGATGGAGGAAGGACAGGTCGTCCGCTTCCGGGTAGGAAACGTATACAGGAATGCGGCGGTGGAGGTCAGCTTAAACCATAAGCTCCTCCGCAGTCAGAAAAAGAGGATACTGCTGCCGGGGGAGATGGAGCAGCTCGTGCTGAAAAAATCCGACCTGGAGGCTGTGGAGAACCTGGAGGAGATCGAAATCTCCGTCACATGCGAGGGAAAATAAATGGAAAAGAAAGAATTTGTTTGCATTCGGTGCCCATTGGGCTGTAATATAACTGTAGAGACAGAACAAAACGAAATTTTGAGCATCACCGGCAACACCTGCCCCAGAGGGGCGGACTATGTGACGAAGGAATTAAAAGATCCCAGAAGGATCGTCACAAGCCTTGTGCGGGTGAAGGGCGGAGAGCTCCCGGTGGTCTCTGTAAAGACTGTTTCGGATATCCCGAAGGAAAAGATCATGGACTGCATCAGCGCCCTGAAAGGTCTGGAGCTCACCGCGCCGGTGCACATCGGGGATGTGGTCCTTCGGGATGTCTGCGGAAGCGGCGTGGATGTGGCAGCCACGAAAGAGGTGGCACAGGTGTCAGAAGCAAAGTGAGTGTTCCCGCCTTCGGGAAAAGTCATCCGGATGAGAGGGAAGCGATAAAGAATGTTGAAGGAGGTTCCTATGCAAAAATACGTGATGGCTCTGGATCAGGGGACGACCAGCTCCCGCTGTATTTTGTTTGACAGGCAGGGAAATATCTGCTCCATGTTCCAGAAGGAATTTACACAGATCTATCC
>CAYPSH010000032.1:0-3146 GCA_964413445.1 uncultured Acetatifactor sp. | reverse complement strand
GAGATCCCCATCGCCGGGGCTGCGGGAGACCAGCAGGCTGCGCTGTTCGGGCAGTGCTGCTTTGAGCAGGGCGAGGTGAAAAATACATACGGCACAGGGTGTTTTCTTCTGATGAACACCGGAAAAGAGGCCATCAGGTCCACCTCCGGGCTTCTCACCACCATCGCGGCGGGAACCTCGGATGATCCGGAGTACGCCCTGGAGGGCAGTGTCTTCGTGGCGGGAGCCGGAGTGCAGTGGCTCAGGGACAGCATGCGGATGTTAAAAACCGCAGCCCAGTCACAGGAGTACTGCGAGGCGGTGGAGGACACGGCCGGTGTCTATGTGGTGCCTGCCTTTGCAGGGCTCGGGGCGCCCTACTGGAACCAGTACGCCAGAGGCTGTGTGGTGGGGCTGACAAGAGGCTGCACCAAGGAGCACTTTATCCGCGCCACGCTGGAGGCGATCTGCTACCAGACGGCGGATGTGCTTCGCGCCATGGAACAGGACAGCGGCATTCACTTAAAGAGCTTAAAGGTGGACGGCGGCGCCAGCGCCAACGATTTCCTGATGCAGTTCCAGTCGGATATTGTGGACACCAGAGTGCTCAGGCCAAGCTGCATCGAGACCACCGCTCTGGGTGCGGCTTATCTTGCCGGGCTGACCGTGGGCTTCTGGAAGAGCAGGGAGGAGATACGGGAAAACTGGCAGATCGGTGCCGTCTTTGAACCTTCCATGGAGGAGGAAAAGAGAGAAAAACTCTTAAAAGGATGGAAGAGAGCCGTAAAGTGTGCCCTGGCCTGGGCGGAAGACTGATATGGCGGGGAAGAGGAAGGAAAGGCTGCATGCGGCGGAAAGCTGACTGCAGGAAGGAGAGGAAAGATGCTTGTACAGAAATATGTGGATATGCTGTCCGGAAAATCTGTGATCCGCCAGCTGTCGGAGTTTGCCACGGCGAGAGGGCAGGAGATCGGCTATGAAAATGTCTTTGATTACAGCCTTGGGAATCCCTCGGTGCCTGTGCCGAAGGAATTTACGGAGAGCATGATCCGTCTGCTTCAGGAGAAGGATACGAACGTGCTTCACGGCTACAGCCCGAGTCTCGGGATCACCTCTGTCAGGGAGGCTGTGGCGGCTTCGCTGGAAAAGCGCTTCGGACTTCCCTATCGAAAGGAGCACATCTTTATGGCTTCCGGCGCGGCAGGCGCGCTTGCACATGCATTCCGCCTGGTGACGGAGCCCGGGGATGAGATACTGACCTTTGCCCCCTTCTTCCCGGAGTATCATCCGTATGTGGACCTGACAGGGGCGGTCCTCAAGGTGGTGCCGCCGGATACAGAGAGCTTTCAGATCAACTTTGAAAAATTTGAGGAGATGCTGACCGACAAGGTGAAGGCGGTGCTGATCAATACGCCAAACAATCCTTCCGGCGTGGTGTATTCCTCTGAGACTCTGCAGAGGCTTGCAGACATCCTGCGGGAAAAATCCGATGCGTATGGACATGAGATCTACCTGATCTCGGATGAACCCTACAGGGAGATCGTGTTTGCGGGAGTGGAAAGCCCCTGTGTCTCTCGGTTTTACGACAACACTATCATGTGCTACTCCTTCTCCAAGTCTCTGTCTCTGCCCGGAGAGCGCATCGGATATGTGGCGGTGAATCCCCGCTGTAAGGATGCGGAGACTATGGTCAATATGTGCGGCCAGATCTCCAGAGGCATCGGACACAACTGCCCGCCCTCCATCATCCAGCTGGCTGTGGCCGAAAATCTGGAGCGGACGGCGGACTTAAGCGTCTACGAGACAAACATGAATCTGATCTACAGAGAGCTGACCGGGCTTGGATTCACCTGTGTGAAGCCCGGCGGAACCTTCTACATCTTCCCGAAGGCTCTGGAGGAGGATGCGAAGGAGTTCAGCCGCAAAGCGCTCAAGTATGACCTGATCCTGGTGCCGGGAGACACCTTCGGCGCACCCGGATATTTCCGCATGGCCTACTGCATCGATACGGAGAAGGTGGAGCGCTCCCTGGAAGCGTTGCGGAGGTTCGCGCGCGAGGAGTATCATGCGGGAATGTAAGGAAATGCGGATCAGCGTTTCCCTAATCATAAAATGACTGGAATGTGAGGACGACAAAATTATGTTAGAAATTATCAAGGCGATCGTTTACGGTATTGTGGAGGGCATCACAGAGTGGCTTCCCATCAGCAGCACGGGACATCTGATCCTGGTGGAGCAGTTCCTTCCCTTTAAAGGGACCAGCGAGGCTTTCTTCGATATGTTTGATGTGGTGATCCAGCTGGGCGCCATCCTGGCGGTGGTTGTGCTGTTCTGGAAGAAGATCTGGCCCTTTGCCCTGACAGAAAAGGAGAGACAGGGTCAGACGGGCATTGCTTCTTATTTTAAAAAGGATATCTGGATCATGTGGGTAAAAATCCTGGTCTCCTGTGTGCCTGCGGCAGTCATCGGACTTTTGTTTGACGACCTGTTTAACGAACTGTTTTACAATCCAACCTGTGTGGCGCTGGCACTGATCATCTTCGGTATCGCTTTCATCGTTGTGGAAAACTGGAACAAGGGCAGAAGGCCGAAGGTGAGAAGATTGAATGAAATTACATATAAGACTGCGCTGATCATCGGCATTTTCCAGGTCATCGCTGCAATCTTTCCCGGAACCTCCCGCTCCGGCGCTACGATCGTAGGAGCCCTGCTGATCGGCGTGTCCAGGACAGTCGCGGCAGAGTACACCTTTTTCCTGGCGATTCCTGTCATGTTCGGCGCCAGCCTGTTGAAGGTTGTGAAGTTCGGATTTGATTTTACCGCTCTGGAACTGACACTTCTCGCCATCGGCACAGTGGTTTCCTTTGTGGTTTCTCTCTTTGCACTCCGGTTTTTGATGAATTATGTAAAAAAACATAATTTTAAGATCTTCGGCTGGTACAGAATCGCTCTGGGAGCTATTGTGCTGCTTTATTTCGGCCTCATTGCTTAAATTGTGCGCAAAGAAACGTGAGCCCTGACTGGAAGTTGACATTTCATGAAAAAAGGACTAAAATTGTCTGCAACGGGCTTTTCCCGTTGGGGATTATGAAAAATTTCATTCGCAGGAAGGGAGAAAAGTTTTATGGCAGCAAGAAAGAAAGCAACAGAAAAACCTTCGGTAAAGG
>CAYPSH010000031.1:2262-10006 GCA_964413445.1 uncultured Acetatifactor sp. | reverse complement strand
ACTACATCGGTCAGGAGAAGATCAAGGAAAATCTGAAGGTCTATATCCAGGCGGCAAAGCAGCGCGGTGATGCCCTGGACCATGTGCTTTTTTACGGCCCTCCCGGCCTGGGAAAGACCACGCTTGCAGGAATTATTGCAAACGAGATGGGAACACACCTGAAGGTGACCAGCGGCCCTGCAATTGAGAAGCCCGGGGAGATGGCAGCCATCCTGAACAACCTGGAGGAGGGCGACCTGCTTTTTGTAGACGAGATACACCGTCTGAACAGGCAGGTGGAGGAGGTGCTTTATCCTGCTATGGAGGATTACTGCATCGATATCATGATAGGAAAGGGTTCCTCCGCCCGGTCCGTCCGGCTGGAGCTCCCGAAGTTTACCCTGGTGGGAGCAACTACCAGAGCGGGACTTTTGACGGCGCCATTGAGAGACCGTTTCGGCATGATCCATCATCTGGAGTTCTATACAGTGGAGGAGCTTCAGGTCATCATCATGCATTCCGCAAAGGTGCTGAAGGTGGAGATCGAACCCGGCGGCGCTTTGGAGATGGCAAGAAGAAGCAGGGGAACGCCCCGCCTTGCAAACCGTATCTTAAAACGTGTGCGCGACTTTGCCCAGGTCAGATATGACGGTATCATTACGGAGGAGGTGGCGAGAACGGCGCTTGATCTGATGGACGTGGACAAGCTGGGGCTTGACCACATTGACAGGAACATGCTCCTCACCATGATCAATAAATTTGACGGCGGCCCGGTTGGACTCGACACACTCGCTGCCGCTATCGGAGAGGATTCCGGCACCATCGAGGATGTGTATGAGCCTTATCTGATCAAAAACGGTTTTATCAACCGCACTCCCAGAGGCAGGGTTGTTACCCAACTGGCATACAATCACTTAGGGATGTAATATTGATATTTTTCTTGCGTGTATGCACATTTTCGTATATAATAGATTTCAATTAAATCAGTACTGAATACTAAGTGCAAAAGAGGTGCCGAGCATGTCTTCTAAAACGGATACAGAGGTAATCATAGGCGGTAAGGTATTTACACTGAGCGGGTATGAGAGCGAAGAGTATCTGCAGAGAGTTGCTTCTTATATCAACAATAAACTGACGGAGTACGGGAAGGTTGACAGTTTCAGAAGACAGCCCATGGATACCCAGAGCGTGCTTCTCCAGTTGAACATAGCTGACGATTATTTCAAGGCGAAGAAGCAGATTTCCATTTTGGAGGAAGAACTTCAGGAGAAGGAAAAGGAATTATATGACCTGAAGCATGAGCTGATCTCTTCCCAGATCAAGCTGGAAAGCGTAGAAGAACAGGTGAAGAGCCAGCAGCAGGAAATAAATGCAAACGCAAAGAAGATTGTACAGTTGGAGACAGAGTTAAAGAAAAAATAGTGATTGGCTGTCCGTTTTCGGACAGCTTTTCTGTTAGATGGGAATCATTTGTCTTATGGAAAAAAGAAAAAAGGTTGAACTGCTGGCGCCGGCGGGGAATCCGGAGGGCTTTTACGGAAGTCTGTACGCAGGAGCGGACGCTGTCTATCTGGGCGGCAGCCGCTTCGGAGCCAGAGCTTACGCAGACAATTTCACAACGGAGGAGCTTGTCTCCTGTATCCGCTACGGACATCTTCTGGGCAGAAAGATCTATCTGACGGTCAATACGCTTGTAAAAGAGCGTGAACTGCCGGGGCTTTTCGAATATCTGACACCTTTTTATGAGGCAGGTCTGGACGGCGTGATCATCCAGGATATGGGGGTGTTTGCTTTTGTCAGGGAACATTTCCCCGGCCTGGAGCTGCATGCAAGCACGCAGATGACCATCTGCGACAGACAGGGCGCAGCCCTGCTGAAGGATATGGGGGCAGTCCGTATTGTGCCTGCCAGAGAACTTAGCCTGCATGAGATCAAATCTCTGAAAAAGGAAATACCTGAGCTGGAACTGGAGACCTTTGTCCATGGCGCCATGTGCTATTGCTATTCTGGCCAGTGTCTTTTCAGCAGTATCCTTGGCGGCAGGAGCGGCAACCGGGGCAGATGTGCCCAGCCCTGCAGGCTTCCCTATTCGGTGACTAACGGGGAGGGAAGGGAAGGCGGTACCTGTTATCCTCTCAGTCTGAAGGATATGTGCACCATAGAGCATATCCCCGATCTGATCGAGGCGGGGATCGACTCTTTCAAGATAGAAGGCCGTATGAAGAAGCCGGAGTATGCGGCCGGCGTGACGGCACTTTACCGCAAATATATTGACATTTATTACGCACTCCGTGAACGTATGGAGCCGGAGGAGGCAAAGAAGGCATTCCGCGTGGAACAGGCCGACTTAAAGGTCTTGTCCTCACTGTATATCAGAAGCGGCATCCATGACGGCTATTATGCTAAGCATAACGGCAGGGAGATGATCACACTGGACAGCCCCGCCTACAGCGGGAGCGACGATGAAATGCTTCAGAGCATCCGTGAGACGTATCTTGCGGAAAAAATGCGGCTTCCCGTGGAGGCCACAGCCCGCCTGGTCACAGGAGAGCCTGCCTGTGTGACTTTTTCCGCCGGGAATGTCTCCGCCTGCGCGGTCGGCGATGAGGTAATGGCTGCTCAAAACAGGCCGGTCACGGAGGAGAACGTCCGCAGACAGCTCGGAAAGCTGGGAGACACCTCCTTTGAACTCAAAAGCATGAAAACGACAGTCAGCGAAGATGCGTTTTTCCCCTTAAAGCAGGTAAATGAACTGCGGAGAGAGGCAGTACAGCTGCTGGAGGAGAAGCTGCTCGCGCAAAGCGCTACCAGATGCAGCGAGCCGATGAAATCCGAAGCCACAAATACAGAAGGATCCTGCAGCGTTGTGACAAAAGCAGGAGAAAAATCATCCGGCAGACACGGTTATGTTGTCTCGGTCTCCTCCCTGTCCCAGCTTGCAGAGCTTGCAAAATGGCAGGACGCTCATCCGGACTTACTGCCTGGCCGTATCTATGTTGACGCAGATCTGACAGCTGTTCCCGAAGCTGCAAATGCTGTCGGCAAGCTGTGCACAAAGCTGCACAGGCATAGCGAAATTTTTCTTGCACTGCCTTATATCCTTCGGAAGCAGGACGATGCCTATCTGAAAGGGCTGTCTGAGATCCTCGGGCAGGAAATGTTTGACGGCATTCTGGTGCGTTCCCTTGACGGGCTTGGCTTTGTGAGAGAATCCATCTATCCGGATTACCCTTTAAAAAAATGCCGTGCTGATGCGGGAATGTACGTCTGGAATGCCGGGGCGGCAAAACAGCTGGAAGCTTACGGCATCCGGGACGGGTTTACGATCCCCTATGAATTAAAGGCGGCGGAGCAGTATGAGCTTTTGGATGCGTCCGGCGCAGCCTTTGAAAAGATCGTATACAGCCGTATCCCTATGATGGTCACGGCCAATTGTATCCGGAAAACCACAGGAAGCTGCCGCAGACAGACGAAGACAGACGGGCAGACAGAGCATCTGACGCTGACAGACAGATACCGGAAGCAGTTTCCGGTGGCGGAAAACTGCCTTCATTGTCTGAATATCATTTACAACAGTGTGCCGCTTTCCCTTTGGAGCGAGAGGGAAAAATGGCTGAAAAAGGCGGATGTCCGTCTTGACTTTACCATCGAAGCGCCGGAAGAGATGCATCGGATCCTTTCCGCGTTCCTTTCCGGAGATGCAAAGCCGTCCGGAGAATATACGACAGGACATGAGAAGCGCGGCGTGGAATAAAAGCTGCAATAAATATTTAAAGGATTGACACAATGCAGGAATATATCACTGAATTATCGAAATATGCAATCACAGCCGTGATGGGTTTCTACACGGTCTGTTGCTTTGCCGGTGTGAGCGTAAAAAATGAAAAGGTCCACACACTTTACGGCGTACAGAATGCGCTCCTGTTTCTGCTGCAGTTACTTTTCTTTGTGGATCTGACGATCGTCAGCGGGGATATACAGTATGTTTTCTTCTATGTCTTTGTGCAGATATTTTTACTGGCGGCACTTGTCATGGTGCCCATGATCTATGAGGATGTAAACAGACCGCTCCTGAATATCATGTGTATGCTGCTTGGGACCGGACTTTGCGTTATCTCCAGGATTTCCTTTAATAAGGCGGTCCGGCAGTACATTATCGTGCTGGTTTCGCTGATCATCTCTCTCTTTATCCCCTACCTGTTTTCCAGGATCAGGTTTTTTAAAAAGCTCACCTGGGTTTACGGGATCACAGGTATCACACTGTTAGGCGTTGTGCTGATCATGGGGGAAGTGACTCACGGCTCCAAGATCACCTTTTCCATCCAGGGTATCACCTTCCAGCCGTCGGAATTCGTAAAGATTCTGCTGATTTTTTTCCTGGCGGCGGCCCTCTGGGAAAAGACAAGTCTTTCCAGAGTTGCACTGACGGCGTTGATCGCGGGAGGTGAGGTGCTGATCCTGGTGCTTTCCAAGGATCTCGGAAGCGCACTGATCTTCTTTGCGGCTTACGTGTTCGTGGTCTTTATCGCCACCGGAAATTATCTGTACCTGCTGGCGGGAGCGGTTGGAGGCAGCGCGGCAGCCTATGCGGCCTACCTGCTGTTTGACCATGTGCAGACGAGAGTTCTCGCCTGGCGCGACCCCTGGGCTTACATCGACAACAAGGGCTGGGCAGTGACACAGTCCCTGTTTGCGATCGGCAGCGGAAGCTGGTTCGGCATGGGTCTTCTCCAGGGAAATCCCGGATCCATTCCCTATGTGGAGCAGGATTTTGTCTTCTCCGCCGTGTGCGAGGAGCTGGGTGTTCTTTTTGGCGGCTGCCTTCTTCTGGTGATCATCTGCTGTTTTCTGATCATGATGAAAATAGCTGTTCAGATCCATGACCGCTTTTACCAGATGATCATCTACGGCATCGGGATCGTTTATATTTTTCAGATCTTTTTGACTGTCGGCGGCGGCACCAATCTGATCCCGCTGACGGGGGTCACCCTTCCCTTTATCAGCTATGGCGGAAGCTCCTGTATGACTACCATGATCATGTTCTTTATCGTACAGGCGATTTATATCAGATTACAGCAGGGAGGAGGCAGACGCGTTGAACGAAAAAAGACAGGCACAGAAGGAAGAGCAGCTCAATAAGAAGCAGAGGACAAGGCGTCTGAACAATCGGGTTGAGATCATGATATCCGGTGGCTTTTTTGCTGTACTATTTGTACTTTTGATTGGACATCTTTGTTATTTCGTGGCTACCAGTGAGCAGGAGATGGTAAACAACAGCTATAATTCCAGACAGGAGATCCTGCTGTCCCAGAACTACCGCGGGTCCATTTTCTCCCGCGACGGAGAGGTGCTGGCCGAGACACAGTTAGACGGGGGGCAGAACGAGACCAGGGTATATCCCTTCGGCAGTCTCTTTTCCCATATTGTCGGTTATTCCACCCAGGGGCGGATGGGCATCGAGGCGCTGGCCAATTATTATCTGATCAATACAAACACCTCCTTAAGCAACAAGGTGGCTAACGATATGGCAGGAGTGAAAAATCCGGGGGATAATGTCTATACGACCCTGGACGTACAGATCCAGCAGGTGGCGGATGAACAGCTCAGCATCTATAAGGGTGCGATCGTGGTGACGGAGGTCAAGACGGGAAAGATCCTTGCCATGGTCTCCCATCCGGATTTTGACCCGAATCAGATTGCTGACATCTGGGATTCCCTTGTGGCAAGTGATTCCAGCTCAGTGCTGGTGAACCGTGCGACACAGGGACTTTATCCGCCGGGATCTACGTTTAAGATCGTGACGGCTCTGGAATATATCAGGGAAAATCCGGATACCTGGTCCCGCTACAGCTTTGAATGCCCCGGGTATTTTAAGCTGGGGGACAGCAAGATCAGCTGCTATCACGGTTCCAACCACGGGCTGGTTGATTTTGAAAAATCCTTTGCCAAGTCCTGCAACTCCTCCTTTGCAAACATCGGAGTGAGCCTGGACTGGGATGCTTTTTCCGACACGCTGGATGACCTTTTGTTTGACAGGGAGCTTCCGCTGACGCTGACCTATGCGGAAAGCAGTGTCCAGGCTTCCGAAGACATGACCACAGATGAAAAGATGCAGACTTCCATCGGGCAGGGGAAAACCCAGATTACCCCCATGCATTTAAACATGATCACCTGCGCCATCGCCAACGGCGGAGAATTGATGAAGCCATATGTGATAGACAGGGTAGAAAATGATGCGGGAAGTGTGGTAAAATCATTTAAACCCTCCTCATACGGAAAACTGATGAGCGAGTCCGAGGCAGAGATCCTCACGGAGCTTATGACCTCGGTGGTGGAGACCGGAACGGCATCCAAGCTGAAGGGCTTAAGCTACACGGCCGCCGGGAAGACCGGTTCTGCGGAGTACAACAATGTCAAGGGAGACAGCCACGCCTGGTTTACGGGTTTTGCACCCGCAGAGGATCCGGAGGTATGCGTCACCATTGTTGTGGAGGGGGCCGGAAGCGGCGGCGATTACGCTGTTCCCATTGCCAGAAGGATTTTTGATGCTTACTTCCGCGAACAGTAAACCGGGAGAGAAGGCATGGATTTTGCAGGCTACAGTACAGAAAGGCTTAGGTACAAATACGATGATTGAAGCGACCAGTTGCGGCGGAGTGGTAATCTTTCGGGGAAAAATCCTCCTTTTATATAAAAATTACAAGAACAAGTACGAGGGCTGGGTCCTGCCCAAGGGAACAGTAGAAGAGGGGGAGGACTTTAAGGAAACCGCGCTCAGAGAGGTCCTGGAGGAATCCGGTGCAAAGGCCACGATCATGAAGTACGTCGGGAAGAGCGAGTACACCTTTACTGTGCCGGAGGATATTGTAGAGAAAGAGGTCCACTGGTATCTGATGATGGCGGACAGCTACTATACAAAGCCCCAGCGGGAAGAGTTTTTTATGGATTCCGGCTTTTACAAATACCACGAGGCATATCACCTGCTGAAATTTCCAAACGAAAAACAGATTCTGGAAAAGGCCTACAACGATTATCTGGATCTGAAGAAAAATAATCTGTGGGGGAGCAAAAAGTATTTTTAAAAACGGCAAAGGGGAGTCTTTTAAGATGGCAGTCATGCTTACCTTTTACCCCGGGCTTTATCTTGGGGACAGCATTAAGAAGAAAAAACTGGATAAGATAAAGTACAGACTGAAAAACAGACCGCTGCTTTCGGGGGTGTATCTGATCACCCTTTCCAGGAACGATTCGGATCAGCTTGAATTTTTTTCTGCAAAGCAGCTTGCCCAAAGCTATTATGAGAAATATCCGCCCTATGTCATCGGCATTGCCGGGAACCGGAAAGAGGCTGTGGCCCTGGTGGAGCAGATCGTCCGGGAATGTATTGCGAAAAGAGGAGACTGCGCGTTGAAGGAGTATCTGAAATGCTAGGGGTATTGTTAAAAATTTTATCCGTTGTCGGTATGCTCTGCCTGATTCTTTTGGGCGTACTGCTCTTTATCATTTTGCTTGTACTTTTTTTCCCGGTCACTTACAGGGCGGGCGGTTCAAAGACAGGGAAAGAGGTCAGGGCAGATGTGGCTGCAAACTGGCTGTTCGGCTTTTTGCGCGTCCGATACAGCTATCCGGATCCCGGCATACTGAAGGTAAAGGTCCTTATGTTCACGCTTTTTGACAGCAGCAAAAAGAAGAATGAGAAAGAGCCGGAAAAGGAAACGCAGAAAGATGCCGGGGAAGACGTCCTAAAAGGTGATCAGAAGGAAGA
>CAYPSH010000031.1:0-2162 GCA_964413445.1 uncultured Acetatifactor sp. | reverse complement strand
GACAGGCCCGGAGAAAATGAAGGAAAAATTGCAAAGATAAAGTACACAATCCTTCAGTTCTGTGATAAAATAAAAAAAATACGGGACAATATAACTTATTACACGGAGCTGTTGAGGGATCAGGAGACAAAGGCGCTGTTTCAGGCTGTCTGTCTGCGGGTGGGAAAGCTTCTGAAGCACCTTCTTCCCCGGCACAGAAAGGCGGACATCCTTTACGGAACCGGTTCGCCGGATACCACCGGGTACCTGTACGGGGCTTACGGCGTGCTTTCCGCGGCACTTGGGCCGAAGGTAACAGTCACGCCTGACTTTGAACAGGCTGTTCTGGAAGGAAGTATTTCCGTGTCCGGACATTTTCTGATCGTTGTCTTATTGTTCCAGGTTTTGAAAATTCTTCTGGACAGGAATTTTAGGCATTTTATAGAAAAACTGAAAGCAGGGAGGAAATAATTATGGCAGAGAAGGACAACCAGTTTCAGGGAGTTGTGGAGTCTCTTTTAAGGGGGATGGATACCGTTCTTTCTACTAAGACAGTCGTGGGCGAGGCGACACAGGTGGGGGATACCATTATCCTGCCTTTGGTTGACGTGTCATTCGGTGTCGGGGCCGGTGCGGGCAGCAACGGGGAGAAGCATTCTTCCTCAGGGGCAGGCGGTCTGGGCGGCAAGATGACACCCAGCGCTGTACTTGTCATCAGGGACGGAGCCGTGAAGCTGGTTAACGTCAAGAACCAGGATGCGGTCACCAAGATCCTTGACATGGTGCCGGATATCATCGAGAAATTTACAAAACCGAAGGATAAGGCCGATGAAAAGGATGAAATGTCAGATGCGGATGTGGTAGATATTGCTTTTCCGGAGGAGAAGGAATAATTTGCCGCGTTGATGCATAGGATAAGGTGAGATTTTGTTGCCGGGAAACCATGAAGAAAATCATAGGGATCGTAGCGTTTCTGATTGCTTTTGGCATGCTGCTCATGATGATCACGCACAATCGGCTGATCGGGCTGATCATTGTGGCGCTTCTGCTTTTTATAGGATATCTTTGTTTCTGCGGTGATTAAGAGGATATACAAATTATGACAGGTTGGGAGGAATTGGACAAGGCTGAGTCCGAGAAGGAACTGAAGGCTTTGAAGCTATGGCTTTTCAAGGAAAATATACGGCTTCAGAATGAGCGGAAGGATCTGGAGAAGACACAGGAAAAATTTGCAGAGGAGAGGTCAGGTTTCCGCAGGGAGATGGATGAGATGAACCGTCACATCCTTCTGGAGCGGAAGAGGCTGCGGGAAGAAACTCTTTTCTTTGACAAAAAGATGGCAATCTTGCAGGAAGGCTTTAAAAACCTTGAACTGGACAGAAAGCAGCTGGAACGGGAAAGAAGGCAGTTTGAGGCGGAGAAGAGATACAGTGAGCAGCAATATCCGGGGGATAAGACAACTGTGGAGGATACGGCCAGCATATTGTTCCGCGGCCTGAATAACACCCTTGCGCTTCGAAAGCGCTACAAGGATCTGATGAAGATTTTCCATCCGGACAATCTTTTCGGAGATGCAGAGCTTGTACAGATGATCAACAGGGAATATGCCAGACGGAAAAAAGAAGAAGAGTAGCGCTAAAGCGATACATAAAAAAAGCAGGTCAATGACCTGCTTTTTAAGTACATTTTAAATGCCTGCGCTTTTTTGAGTTACGCTCTTTCTACTCTGCCGGATTTCAGACAGCCGGTACATACATGCATTCTCTTGGCGCCGCCGTTAACCTTGCACTTTACACTCTTAACATTAGAGTTCCAGATTGCATTGCTTCTTCTATGAGAATGGCTTACGTTATTACCAAAATGAACGCCCTTACCACAAACTTCACATTTAGCCATTTTGACACCTCCTCATCGTCTGCGCTTCTGGCACGCGATTTTTCCACATAGGCAGTTTCATAACTGCAACATTGATATATTAACAGAAATAAACTATAAAAGCAAGCAAAAATATTACTTTTTTATATTTTTTAAATTTTATGTTTTCTTTTCACCAGAAAACTGATACAATACAAATATATGTCATAAACAGCGGAATGGAATTTTATCTTTTCCGCTGTCATGAATTAAAGGAGGTCTCTATATGAAAGGTTCTTCTATGAATACCCACATGGGAAATATCATCA
>CAYPSH010000030.1:0-10051 GCA_964413445.1 uncultured Acetatifactor sp. | reverse complement strand
AGCAGTATTCGGATTTTGCAAGTGTATATGATACCTTCATGGACGAGACACCCTATGAAAAGTGGTGTGGGCGCCTTGACGAAATGATCAGAAAATACGGCGTTTCCGCCCCGGAGAGGGATGCGGAGAACGCCCTGGATTCGGAGAAGAATCTTGTGGTGGACTTAGGCTGCGGCACGGGGACGCTCACGGAGCTTATGTACAGGAAGGGCTATGACATGATCGGGGTGGATTCCTCGGAGTCCATGCTGAACATTGCCATGCAGAAAAAGGAGAAGAGCGGCTCGGAAATCCTCTATCTTCTGCAGGATATGCGGGAGCTTGAGCTCTACAGCACTGTCGGCACGGTCTACAGTGTGTGCGACTCCTTAAATTACATCCTGGAGGAAGAGGAGTTGGTTCAGGTCTTTTCCCTGGTGAACAATTATCTGTTCCCGGGAGGGGTGTTCCTCTTTGACTTTAACACAGATTACAAGTACCGGGAGGTGATAGGGGATACCACTATCGCGGAAAACCGGGAGGACTGCAGCTTTATCTGGGAAAATTTTTATGACCCGGAGGAGGAGATCAACGAATATGACCTGACTGTCTTTGTCAGGGAAGACGGAGAATCTTTCAGACGGTTTTCGGAGACCCATCTGCAGCGGGGCTATACCCCGGAGCAGATAAGGGGGCTTTTGGAGAAAGCCGGCATGAGAGTGCTGGAGATGACGGATGCCGACACTGGCGGCGCTGTCACGGATGAGACAGAGAGAGTGTTTGCGGTGGCCGGGGAGCAGGGCAAGTGATATGCTGCCCCTGATGTCGGCTGCGGCGGTCACGGGACAGGCCACAGTGCCCGGAAAGGATAGAGAATGACAGAAATGAGAGATTATATCGTGCGCGCAACGGCGGCGGATGCGCAGATCCGGGCGTTTGCCTGCACCACAAGGGAACTGACGGAAACCGCAAGGCAGGCGCACAACAGCAGTCCTGTTGTGACAGCGGCGCTTGGCAGGCTGCTTGCCGCAGGCTGTATGATGGGCAGCATGCTCAAAGGGGATGAGGATATCCTGACACTGCAGATGAAGGGCGACGGCCCTATGCGGGGGCTCACTGTCACGGCGGATTCCCATGGAAATGTAAAAGGTTATGCGGATGTGCCGGATGTGATCGTGCCCGCAAAGCCAAACGGAAAGCTGGATGTGTCCGGCGCGCTCGGAAAGGGGACTTTAAGCGTCATCAAGGACATGGGCTTAAAGGAACCCTATGTGGGACAGACCGAACTTCAGACAAGTGAGATCGCGGAAGATCTGACTTATTATTTTGCGGTCAGCGAGCAGGTGCCGTCCTCCGTGGGACTGGGCGTGCTGATGAACCGGGACAATACGGTAAGGCAGGCGGGCGGCTTTGTGATCCAGCTGATGCCCTTTGCCTCGGAGGAGGTCATAGAAAGGCTGGAGGAAAACCTGAGCCATGTGACCGGCGTCACAGCCATGCTGGACGGAGGTATGACCCCGGAGCAGATGCTGGAAACCCTGCTGGAGGGGCTTTCCCCCGAGTTCAATGACAGCATGCCCGCGGCTTTTTTGTGCAACTGCAGCAGACAAAGGATCGAAAAGGTTCTGATCAGCCTCGGAAGAGACGAACTGCAGGATATGGTGGAGGAGGGCAGGGAGATCGAGGTCAACTGTCATTTCTGCAATACCAACTATAAATTCAGTGTGGAGGAGCTTGCAAAACTTCTGACACAGTGTGGATAAAGCGCGGCAAAAAATCCCGCCCGGTCATTCCCGGGACGAGATTTCGGCTTTGGAGAGAGAGGCTTCTATCGCCTCGAGGAGAACCAGAGAGGTGTATCTGGTGTCTGAGGAGTAGGAAACCTGGTCGGGGGAAATCCCCTCGTAAAGCTGTGAGCTGATCGTCTCAAGAGTCGGCTCCAGCAGGGGATACATTGTTGTCACATCTTCCGTGAGGTCTGTGAGCCGGATGGATGTGACAGATGCGGCATCCACAATGACTTCCAGGTTTACGGAGCTGTCGCCCAGCACGAGCTCGGCGGAATAGATCCCCGGCTTGTAGAGGTCAGCCTGGGAGAGGGTTTCGACAGAGGTGTCGGAAGTTTTTTTATCCCCGCTGCCCGGCAGGAACAGGACGATGAGCAGAACGATCAGCAGAATGCCCAGGAGACAGAAGATGCCCGTATAGACCAGCTCTTTCCTGTGCAGTACGACAATTTTGGTTTTTGCACTCATGATTTTCCCCTTGTTCAAATGAGAATCCGTTTTTCTTTCTAATTTTATGCGGTGAATGATCCGAAAATTCCTCCCTGCTTTTTGACAGAGGGAAAGATTCGGAACAGTTGCCGGAAATTTTTAACAGGAGGTGCCTTATGAAGAACTACACGAGAGAGGATATTATCAGACTGGTGGAAGAGGAGGACGTGGAATTCATCCGCCTGCAGTTTACGGATATGCTCGGCAATCTGAAAAACATCGCAGTGACTGCAAATCAGCTGGAGAAGGCGCTCAACAACAGTGTTATGTTTGACGGCTCCGCCATCGACGGCTTTGTGGAGATCGAGGAGTCCGATATGTATCTTCATCCGGACCCATCCACCTTTGAAATTTTCCCCTGGAGACCACAGCAGGGAAAGGTGGCGAGGATGATCTGCGATGTATGCCGTCCGGACGGGACGCCCTTCGAGGGAGATCCCAGGCTGGTGTTAAAGAGAGCGATCAGGGATGCGGCCGCGATGGGCTATACCTTCGAGGTGGGGCCGGAGTGCGAATTTTTCCTGTTCAACACAGATGAGAATGCCATGCCTACCACCCAGACCAGAGAGCAGGCGGGCTACTTTGACATCGGACCGCTGGATGAGGGGGAGAACGCCAGAAGAGATATCGTCATGAACCTGGAGGATATGGGGCTGATCATCGAGGCCTCCCACCATGAGATAGCGCCGGCCCAGCATGAGATCGATTTCCGCTACGACGAGGCACTGTCGACGGCGGACAATATTATGACCTTTAAGCTTGCGGTGCGCACCATCGCGAAGCGCCACGGACTGCATGCCACCTTTATGCCGAAGCCCAAGGAGGGCGTCAACGGCTCCGGTATGCACATCAATATGTCCCTGCACAAGGACGGGAGAAATATCTTCGAGGACAAAAATGATCCCAACGGCTTAAGCAGGGAGGCCTACTGGTTCATCGGCGGCATCATGAAGCATATCAGGGGAATGGCGGCGGTCACCAACCCTCTTGTCAATTCCTACAAGCGTCTGGTGCCCGGCTATGCGGCACCGGTGTATATCGCCTGGAGCGCCACGAACAGAAGTCCCCTGATCCGGATCCCCGCGGAGGGCGGCGCAGGTACGAGAATCGAGCTGAGAAGCCCTGACTCTGCGGCAAATCCTTATCTGACACTCGCAGTCTGCCTGAAGGCGGGACTGGACGGGATCGCCAATCAGATCATGCCCCCGGAGAGCGTGGACTGCAATATCTATCGGATGACCGAGACGGAGCGGAAGGCGCTGCACATTGAAAATCTGCCGGGCAACCTGATGGAAGCGGTGGAGGAACTGAAAAAAGACAAATTTATCCTGGATGTTCTGGGAGAACATGTGGCCGAAAATTATATCGCAGCGAAGGAGCAGGAGTGGAGACAGTACAGCACCCGCGTGTCGGAATGGGAAATCCAGGAATACCTGTACAGATACTAGCAGACTCTTTATTCGGACAGTGTTTGGATAAGGAGGTGAATCTTTGACAAACATTATAGTAGTATTACCGAAGCTGGAGGATGCCAAGAGTATCAAAAATGTGCTGGTCCGGGGCGGTTTCCAGGTAAGCGGTGTCTGTACTACGGGTGCCCAGGCGATCAGTCTGGCAGACGGGCTGAATGACGGCATCGTCATCTGCAGCGTAAAGCTTAAGGATATGGTTTACGAGGAGATTCACGAATGCCTTCCCGAAGGGTTTGAGATGCTTTTGATGGCTTCGGCCAACCTTCTGAGCCAGTGCGGGGCAAACGATATTGTCCGTCTGTCCATGCCCCTAAAGGCAGCAGAGCTGCTTGAGACAGTGGGGATGATGGCGGAAGGGATCGAGCGCAGAAGACGTAAGGCGAGGCTGAAGCCCAAGGTGCGGAGCGCCGGGGAGGAGAACGCCATCAAAGAGGCGAAGGCGCTTCTGATGGAAAGAAATCATCTGTCGGAGGAGGAAGCCCACCGCTATCTGCAGAAGTGCAGTATGGACAGCGGCACCAACATGGCGGAGACGGCGTTTATGGTGCTGTCCATGATGAAAGACTGAGCATCCCCCGGAGTATAGTATGCAACGCGCCATTGGCGCTTATGCAAAGAAATGAGGCTTGATATGAAATTTACGAAGATGCAGGGGTGCGGCAACGACTATGTGTATGTGAACGGGTTTACGGAAAAAATCCCCCCGGAGGAAAAGCCCGGGCTGGTGAGAGCCTTAAGCGACAGACATTTCGGGATCGGCGGCGACGGTGTGATCTTCATCAACCCCTCGACGGAAGCGGATTTTGAGATGGAGATGTACAATGCGGACGGAAGCCGTTCCCAGATGTGCGGCAATGGGATACGCTGCGTCGGAAAGTATGTCTACGACAAAGGCCTGACGGATAAGACCCATATTACGGTCGTAAGCGCCGGTGCGGTGAAACACCTGGAGCTGACTGTGGAAAACAGTAAGACCCATAAAGAGGACAGGGGCAGTGTCAGCCTGGTGCGGGTGAACATGGGCAGTCCCATTTTACTCCCTGAAAAAATCCCCGTGAGGGTGGAGGGAGAGCAGGCGGTGGATGTCCCGATCACAGTGGAGGGAAAAGAGTACCGTATGACCTGCGTCTCCATGGGAAATCCCCACGCGGTGATCTTTGCGGAGAATGTGGCCGGGATGGAACTGGAAAAGACTGGCCCTGCCTTTGAAAATCACCCCTGTTTTCCGGAGAGGACCAACACGGAGTTCGTGGAGGTCCTGGACAGGAGCCATGTGTTCCTGCGGGTCTGGGAGCGCGGGACCGGGGAGACCCTCGCCTGCGGCACGGGAAGCTGCGCCGCTGCGGTCGCCTGTGTGTTAAATGGTTTGACGGATCATAAAATTACGGTTAAACTGTCAGGTGGAGAGTTGTTTGTCGAGTGGGACCGGGAGAAGGATGAGATCTATATGACCGGGCCCGCGGTGACTGTGTTTGAAGGAGAAGTTTAAAAGGAGAAAGAAAATGTTTCAGTTGAATGACAATTATTTGAAGCTTCCGGGAAGCTATCTGTTTTCCACGATCGGAAAGAAGGTTGCAGCCTACAGTGCTGCCCATCCGGACAAAAAGATCATCCGCCTGGGGATCGGCGACGTGACCCAGCCGCTGGTACCTGCCATCATTTCTGCCCTGCACGGTGCGGTGGAGGAGATGGGACACGCCGAGACCTTTCACGGCTATGCGCCGGATCTTGGCTATGAATTCCTGAGAAATGCGATCGCTGAGAACGACTATAAGGCGAGAGGCTGTGAGATCGGGGCTGATGAGATATTTATCTCCGACGGTGCGAAGTGCGATTCCGCCAATATCCAGGAGATCTTCAGCCTGGACAACCGTATCGCGGTATGTGACCCGGTTTATCCCGTGTACGTAGACTCCAATGTCATGGCAGGCAGGACCGGGGACTACGACAGTGTTACGGGAACCTGGAGCAATGTCATCTACATGCCCTGTACGGCGGACAATCATTTTGCGCCTGAGCTTCCGAAGGAAACGCCGGATCTGATCTATCTGTGTTTCCCCAACAATCCCACAGGCGCCACCGTCACAAAGGCACAGCTTCAGGAGTGGGTGGACTACGCAAACCGCGTCGGCGCGGTGATCATTTACGATGCGGCTTACGAGGCATACATCTCTGAGGAGGACGTGCCCCACAGCATCTACGAGTGCGAGGGCGCCAGGACCTGCGCCATCGAGCTTCGCTCCTTCTCAAAGAATGCGGGCTTTACGGGCGTGCGCCTCGGCTTTACGGTTGTGCCGAAGGATTTAAAGAGCGGTGATGTCGCCCTGCATTCCCTCTGGGCGAGACGTCACGGTACAAAGTACAACGGCGCACCCTATATCGTGCAGCGCGCGGGCGAGGCTGTGTACTCCGAGGAGGGAAAGGCACAGTTAAAAGAGCAGGTCGGCTATTACATGAACAATGCGTCCTATATATACAACGGGCTTAAAAGTGCCGGATTTACTGTCTCCGGAGGCGTCAATGCCCCTTATATCTGGTTAAAGACACCCGGGAAGATGACAAGCTGGGAGTTCTTCGATGCGCTGCTGGAACAGGTGAACGTGGTGGGAACCCCCGGCTCCGGTTTCGGTCCTTCCGGCGAGGGATATTTCAGGCTGACAGCCTTCGGAAGCTACGAAAATACAGTGGAGGCAGTTGACAGGATCAAGAGCATGAAGCTGTAGAAAGGACAACTCACTTTATGAGAGAAAAATCCGGAAAGGCGTGGTCATTCCTGATATGAAAAAGAGCCTCAATTTGAGAAAATTGAAAAAAGCATGTCTGCCTGCCGCCATTGTACTTCTGGCGGCAGTCTCGAGGCTCCTTTTCCTTGGCAGTCTTCCGGACGGCACCTATACGGATGAGGCCTACGGCGCCTATCTTGCCTACGGGATCCTGACCGAGGGGATCGATGATCACGGCTACGGCTTCCCGGTCTACTTCACGGCCTGGGGCAGCGGTATGAACGCGCTCTACATTTATATCGGAGCTCTTTTTTTCAGGCTGTTCGGCACAAGCCTCCTTGTCTATCGGCTGCCGCAGGCCTTCCTTGGGATCGCGGCGGTGTTTGCCATGTACGCAGTCTGCCGGGAGCTGTTTGATGAAAGATGCGGGCTTCTGGCTTCTCTGGCGCTGGCGGTGGCTCCCTGGCACATCATGATGTGCCGCTTCGGGCTGGAGTCCAACCTTGCCCCGAATCTTTTCCTGATCGGGCTGATGCTTCTTGTGTACGGGCTCAAGAGGGGAAAGCCGGGTCTTCTTTATGCGGCAGCCGTCGTCTGGGGGCTGACCCTGTACGCTTACGCTGTCACCTGGATCTTTCTGCCTCTGTTTCTGGTGCTGTGCCTTATCTTCTGCCGCGCGTATCTTCCGCCGAAGAAAACCGTTTTTGTCTTCGGGGGAATCCTGTTTGTCCTGGCGGTTCCGCTGTTTTTGTTCCTGGCAGTCAACTTTGACCTCATCGGTGAGATCAACACGCAGTTTTTCTCTGTGCCGAAGCTCACGGGCTTCAGAAACGGGGAACTTTCTCCCTCCAACCTCCTAAGAGGTCTGGGCGCACTGGCTGCACTGGTTTTTAAGGAGCAGGGGGACGGGCGTGTGCTGCTCTCCTGTGATGCCACGGGAGCCTATTATTACTTTACCGCACCTCTGGCGGTGTTGGGGATTGCCGCTCATGCCCTCAGACTTGCGAAGGGCGTAAGGAAGGGCAGGCCGGACCTTTCTTTTGTGTTTTTCGCCTGGCTTTTCAGCGCGGCCTTTGTCAGCGCACTGAACACAAGTCTCACCATGATACATGTGAATCTGATCCATATCCCCGTCATCTTCTACGGCGCCTACGGCATCCGCTTCCTGGATGAACTGATCCGGAGCAAGAAGGTGTCGCTTTCCTGTGCTGCATTTTATCTGGTGTCATTTCTCTTCTTTGGCAGTACTTATCTGTCCTACGGCTTCCCGGACTTTTTCGGGGAAGAACCCTATGAGGCCGTGGAGCTGGCTCGTGAGATCGCGGGAGAGGGAAATCCCGTGACGATCGTGGGCTTTGATGCCACCTACAAGTACCCCAACCTCTGTTGGAGGGAAAAGTGGAATATCAGGGATTATGCGGAAAACAGGGTGACGGATGAGGATCCGTATTTTGCCGATCTGCTTGCCTACGGGGAATACCGGTATATCGATGAAGATCTGGAAGAGGTGGAGGAGAACGGTGTGTATGTCATCAAGGACTATCAGACCGGAGAGTTCCGGGGGCGGGGCTTTGACATCATCCGGGTGAATGAGGAGTATGCTGTGGCTGCCATGACCTCCGAATGAGCCCCGTGAGGATGAGGCATGCGAGAAATACCAGGAACATTTTTGTGAGCCTGACGTAAAGGCCGGAAGTCTCTTCTGCGGTATAGCGGAAGCGGCAGAAGATGCTGGCATCTGCCCGGACGCCGTTTACCTCATAGCCTGCCGTCCAGGAGGAAAAGCGGGTCTCCTCGGAGGTGGCGAGCAGACAAAAGGCGGTGTCGGTCTCTGAGACGTTGGTGACCTGCACGGTGAGAGGGTCGGCGGAGAAATCAGAAATCCCGGGATTCAGCCATAAAGGATCGCCGTTTGGACAGGCGGACAGGGGCAGGGGCTGCTCCACTGTCAGCTCATCACCGCGAAAGATCCGCACCAGAACCTGAGCGTCATCCGCCTCCTCGTAGGAGAAAGTGATGGCGAAGCCCTCCAGATTTTCCAGGGAGGGAGAAAAGGTCTGGCTTAAGGTGTCCCCGGGATGCAAAAGAGGCGTCTCCTCTATATAGCGGTCATCGATGACGTCTTCTGCCGTGTAGGTTTCTGCGGGTGCAAAAAAAATCCGGGACATCACAAGAACCCCCAGAAGCCAGATAACAACTCTCAAAATTTTTAATCCAATCTTTTTCATGTTTCTAAGGTAACACCTGATATTAGCGGTGTCAAGGCGCAAGCTGTCAGATTCAAAGTGTACAAATCTCCAAAAAGTGAAAAATTAATGCTTGCAAAGCGGGAAAGAGTGTGATAACATTACTCCCATATTAAAAAAATGCAGTGAAAGAGACTCTTACCGGGGAAAACGACAGGAAGACGGCGTCACCGACTGAAAGCGCTGTCAGCGGGAACCGGTACAGGGAACGCTCCGGAGCAGGTCATCTGAGCCTGCAGCAGGGATGAAATTTCTGTCAGAGGAAATCCCGCTGTATGTTAGGGTGGCACGTGTACACGCGTTAAGTGTGAGAGAGGTTTAGCCGACAGATATCTTTGATGGAAGATACGGCTATTCAATGCGGGTGGTACCGCGGATATAGTTGATGACTATGATTCGTCCCGGAATGCAGGAAACTGTGTTCCGGGACTTTTTATGTACACAGGCGCGTAAGGAAGATAGCTGCTTGAAGCAGCACGCGCCTGGCACAGCGAGTAGGAGGCTGAAAAGATTAGCCTCCAACTCGATTTTCAGAAGCATCTGACCAACGCCGCGACAGCGCAGGAAGAAAGCGAGGAAAACCGTTATGGAGATCAGGAATTGCTACAGGGACATCACAGTGAGAGAAATCGGAGAAGGGCATATAGGGCAGACCCTGAGAGTCGCAGGCTGGATAGAGAATATCCGCGACCACGGCGGAGTGTCTTTCCTGGATCTGCGGGATATGTACGGGGTACTTCAGATCGTCATCCGCAGGGAGGGACTGTTAAAGGGGTTGACGAAGGAGACCTGCGTCAGCATCCTGGGGCTTGTGGAAAAGAGAGATGAGGAGACCTACAACCCAAAGCTCCCCACCGGGACCATCGAGCTGGCGGCAGAGGAGATCACAGTGCTCGGCAAGGTCTACGGACAGCTTCCCTTTGAGGTGATGACCTCGAAGGAGATCAGGGAGGATGTGCGGCTGAAATACCGTTACCTGGATCTGAGAAATGCAAAGGTGAAGGACAATATCCTCTTCCGCTCACAGGTGATCGCATTCCTGCGTCAGAAGATGACGGAGATGGGATTTGTGGAGATCCAGACGCCGATCCTCTGCGCATCCTCCCCGGAGGGCGCAAGAGACTATATCGTGCCATCCAGAAAATACAAGGGAAAATTTTATGCGCTGCCCTAGGCGCCTCAGCAGTATAAGCAGCTTTTGATGGTGTCCGGCATCGATAAATATTTTCAGGTGGCTCCGTGCTTCAGAGACGAGGATGCCAGAGCGGACCGTTCGCCGGGTGAATTTTACCAGCTTGATTTTGAGATGAGCTTTGCAACCCAGGAGGATGTATTTAAGGTTGGTGAGGAAGTGC
>CAYPSH010000029.1:0-10061 GCA_964413445.1 uncultured Acetatifactor sp. | reverse complement strand
CATCGTAGAGCATCAGCGTCAGTTCCGCCGGCGAGGCGGTCAGTACCTTGCTGTTATTGTATTGTGCATACCCTCCAGGTAATGCCATAGCTGCATCCTGCCTTTCCTTGTCTGCTGTCTGCTTTCTTTATTTCATTTATGATGAACCGCCCAGAAGTCCGGTGACTGCGCTCGCGCTGCTCTGGAGCTTTGCAAGAGCTGTCTCCATCGACGCAAACTTTTCGTACCAATTATCCTCGTAGTCCGCCAGCTTGTCCTCCAACTCGGAAATCTTGGTGGTGTAGTCGCTGTAATCGGTCTTCATCTTCTTGTCGTCATAGAAGCTTCCGAAACTTCTGTAGCCCTCCACGGACTTTGACTGGTTGGACATCTCCGTATAAAGATTCTGGGAGAGCTGGGAGAAGAAGGAGATAACCGTATCCGGATCGGAAGCGATCATGCTCTTTAGCTTGTCCGCGTTGCCGGAGGTATCGCTGTCATTCTCATCGCCGTCGATGTGGTAGGCGTTCTTTTCATTGTCCGCCGCCGTAAAGTAGCTTAAGGTCTCAATGCCGAAGTTTGACAGGTACATGTTCTTGCCGTTCACCTCGACACCCTTCATCATGGTCGTCTTCAGGGCGGAAGCGATGTTGTTCACGGAGTCGTCTCTGCGAAGCAGGGAGTCCTTGATCTTCTGCTCATATTTCTCAATCTCGCTGTCGGACATGTTTTCCTTTTCATCGTCCGTCAGCGGCTCATAATCGCTTGCAGAATCAGCATTGTAGAGCTTGTCCAGCTCGTTGATGACCGTATTGTACTCCTTGAGGAAGTTCCGGATCATGTCGTAGATGCCGTCGGTATCCTGCTGGGTGGTGACAGTGACAGACTCGCCTGCCGCCGTCTTGCTCAGCGCCGTAAAGGTCAGCCCGTTGATCTCAAACACGTTGTTCGTGCTGGTGAATTCCGCACCGTTTAAGGTGATCAGGGCATCCTCCCCCTGGATATAGGAAGCGCCGGGTATACGCTCGCCTGTTATACTGTCCGTAACTTCGGTCGTGGATTCGTCTGTGATCGTCTTTGTAATGTTCAGGCCGAGAGCATTCAACACATCATCGTCTCCGGTAATTGTAAAGCTGCCTGCCGCTCCGGACTCCTTTGCACTGACAAAGAATCTCTGCTGATTGGCATCAAAGTTAGCATTGAGTCCCGCTTCCTTCAGCTTGGTCAACACATCGGAAATGGTCGTCTCGGAATCAATCGTCAAGGACTTGGTATCATTCCCGACCGTAATATCCAGCGTTTTCGTGACTGCCGTCAGCGCACTGCCGTCTGTACCGTAAAACTCTGTACTCAAGCCGGAAAGCTTACTCACCTTGGTGGTGGCTGTCAACTGAACTGTGTTTCCCTGGTCATCCGTCTCATCCGGATCGGCCAAAGCTACCTTTCCGCCTGTGAGATAAGCCGTCTTTGCAAGCCGGTTCACCTCTAAGTTCTGCACGCCATTTACGGCGTTCTCACCTGTGATGACGCTGACAATGCTGCTGTTGGAGACAGCGGTGGTCTTTTTGCTGTAGGCATCCGACCAGCGCATCGTGCTGACATATTTGGACTGCAGGTTCTTGATCTTGGTATTTAATTCCTTCCAGATGTCCTGCTTCCACTCCAGCTTTGTCTGTTCCTTTTTTGCATCATCCACTTTAGTCTGCTTTGCGGACACGAGCTCTTTGATAATGCTCTCCGTATCCATACCGGATATCAGTCCGCTCAATCTCATTGTTGAACTTGCCATATTCATTCACCTCTCTACTGCCCGGGGCGTCTTACCGTTTTTCATCCACCAGGATACCTGCCATATCCCAGACTCTCGCGATCATATCCAGAGTCTTTTCGGGTGGCAGCTCCTTGATGACCTCCTTGGTGGTCTTGTCCACGATCTTGATCATCACTCTGTTGGTCCCCTCATGGATGCCAAACACCGCCTCGGAATTTCCCATGTTCTTGTTCATCTGCTCGACCGCCTTACGGATGTTCTCGTTGGTGGTCTGCTGGTCCTTTGCCCTCTGCTCCTCGCTTCCGGATTGCCCTTTCTCTTTGGAGCTTTCTACCACTGCTGTGGTCTTGTCAACTTTTTCTGCAGGCTGCACGCCGCCGGTCAGATTTTCGGGGTTCTCTATCTGGGTGGAACTCTGAGTTTTCTGTACTGCACTTCCCTGTGCCTGCACTGTCATAAGACTTGAAATCGGTTCTATCGTCATATTACCCACCTCCATGTGAATTTTCAAAAACCGTTTCTTTTATAAACTTCTACTTTTTTATCGGCATGCTCCTCATCAGAGTTTAGACCCTATTTCTGTTCCAACAGAGTTTTCAGCGCCTCCACGCCCTCCACATCCGCAGCCGCTTTGTTTGCCTCCTGGATCTGCAGATAGACCTCCTTGCGGTAGACAGGTACCTCCCTGGGCGCTGAGATGCCGATCTTGACCTGATCGCCCTTCACCTCAAGGACCGTCACTTCGATATTGTTGTTGATCACGATCGCTTCGTTCTTTTTTCTCGATAAAGCCAGCACCCTACTCACCTGCCTTTCCGCCCCGGAGGATATCGTAGATCGGGAACTTTACGGGATAGCTCCCGCTCTCCAGGATGACCTGGCAGCCCCTGTGTTCCTCCACATTGATGACAAAGGGGCCCTGCAGGTTGACGCTCATCTTTTTCATGTCGGCGGGCACTGTGACTGTCACCAGCACAAGAATGTTGTTCTCCGTGACATTTCCCGCTTCCTTCAAAAGCTCAGCGCTTACCTCCGGCTTGTAGTCCGGCTTCACCGCCAGCGGGTCCATGACAGGCATGGCGAAGCCCGGCTCCTCCACAGACTGCAGGAACCGGATGCCCGCATCCGTTCCCTGCTCCTCGTCATGGAGCAGGACAAAATGCTTTAAGTCCGGGAAGCCGATAATGCCGTTTTCAAAAGTCAGAATCTTTTCGTCCGAAATATCAATTTCTCCAAAAATCTTTGTCTTAAGTTTCATCTGAAACCTCCCGTGTGTTGTTTATGATTCACTTTTCATGCATCATATATAGTTGAGCAGGGTCATCTGCGCCACCTTACCCGTTGCCATCAGCGCCGCCTGATAGGTCAGCTCCGCGCTGGTCAGCTGGATCGCCACCTCTGTGATGTCGACGTCCTCATTCTCGCTCTTTAAGGTCTCAAAGGTAGTCTTCTGGTTCTGCATGCGGCTCTTGATCAGAGAGAGCTTACTGCTTCTGGTACCGCAGTTTGTAATGCTGAGGCTGGCATCGTCCAGATATTCCTGGAAGGTGGTGATGCCATGCTCAAACAGCTTCTGCTCCTTGTCCTTGGCGTAGGTAATCGCCTTGTTTACCGCATCCAGCTGGTTCTGCAGGATCGTCGCATCGCCGCTTCTCGTCTGCACATTCTCATCCTCCAGCATGGATTCGATGTTGCTCTTTATCTCCTCCAGATCCAGCACATTCTGCATGGCATTCACGATGTCGTCCGCCTCCCTGCCGATGCCCGGCTGGAAGCATTCCTCCGCCGTGGAGTTGACACGGATGGTCTGGTTGAAGCCCACATCATACTCGATGTCCTGATGCTCCGCGTTGCCGGTAATATAGGACTCATTGTAGGTGATCTCATTTCCGTCGGCATCCGTGCTGGTGCAGTAGAAGTAATGCTCGGGGCGCAGATCCCCTTCCTCCCAGTTGGATTTCTGGTAGGTGATCTGGATCTCCGACTCATCCGCCGCAGTCGCAGCGTTATCCTTCGTCCCCTTCAGGACGTTCACCTGACTTTCTGACAGCAGGATCTCGCCGGTCTCCGGCACATAGATGATCGTATTCTGGTTCTTTGACACATAGGTATAGGGATCCTCGTAGGAGTGCATCACCTTTGAAGTATAAGGTGCCGAAGTCATCGACGCACCGGTGAGGGGGTCGGTTGTCGTCTCCTGAAATTCCAGTGTCTCCCGCGTATACGACGGATTGCCATCGGCATCATATATCGGATTGCCGTTATTATCCAGGTCCTGTTTCAGATACGTGATGACCGGTGTGCCTCCGCCGCTTCTGGTCCGGCTGGTATCGCAGTTGTTGTACGCCAGACGGATGCGGTATACCTCCACGGAAGTAATATCATCTTCCACTATTCCCATCACATCGGGATCGGTGTTGTAATTGCTGGAATTGAGATCCAGCAGATCATCCGTATTGACGACCGTCACTGTATCAATGGCGGAGGAGTCTATCTGCTCGGTGATCTCGTAGCTCAATTTCTGCGCCTTGTCAAAACTGAGAGATGTGTCCGTGCGGTAGCCCGTGAAGACATATCTGCCCGCATAGTCCGCATTGCCGGTGGCATAGACCTCATCGCTCAGAGCCTGGAGCTGTTCCAGGATGATCTGTCTGTCCTCCGTCTTCAAGTCCCCGTTGGCGCCCTTCGTACACTGGTCGATCATGCTGGTCATGATCTGGGACAGATTGGTCAGGGCATCCTCCGTCACGCTCAGCCAGCTCTCCGCATCGGGAATGTTCTTGCTGTAGTACTGAGTGATCTCCGTCACGCTGCTCCTCAGACGCAGGGCACGTATCGCCACCACCGGGTCGTCCGATGGCCTTGAAATCCTTTTCTGCGTCGACATCTGCGTGCTCAGAGTATCCTGATAAACCTTGTTCGTATTGATATTGGCAAGATTGTTATTCTGTATGATCTTATTTGTAATTCTCATTTCATCCCATCCTCTCCGGACAAACCCTATACGAAAGAATTGCCTGCAATTCTTTCCGGCATAACTTAGAACTTCTTAGGCGGCGTCCTTCGGCGCCTTAGAAGTTCTTTATGCCGTTAGACCCCAGTCTCCAAAATCAGCCTGTCATAAATTTCCGTCAGCGTCTGGATCATCTTGGAGGCCAGATTGTAAGCATTCTGGTACTTCACAAGGCTGATCGCCTCCTCGTCCTCATCCACGCCGGAGATGGACAATCTCTGGGTGTCGATGCTGCTGGAGATATCCGTAAAGCTCTGGGTAAAGGTATTGGCTCTCTGGGAGTTCAGGGCAATGTCCGACAGGATGCACTGCAAAAACTCGGATGCGGAGGCTCCCCTGAACTTCATCTTGTCCTTGTCTGTTCCCACCAGCTTCAGATCCTGCAGCAGGTCGGTCTGCTCCACGCCGTCGCCCTGATCATACTTATTTGCCAGTCTGTCCGGGTCGTTCTCCAGGGCTGTGGAGATACTGAAATTGGAGGCTGTCAGGCGGTAGTAGCTGTCGTCTGAGTCAGAGACTGTGAGGGTTTTCCTGTCCTCCACCTTGTCGTAGCGTTTCTCATCCGGCATCTGATACTGGCCTTCCGTGGTAGTCAGATCCCCGGTGAACATCATAATGCCCTGATCCCCGTTGGTGTCGTAGCCGCTGGTGAGGATATCGTTGAAGACCTCCGAGAAGGTCCTCACCCACTCGTTCATCTGACTCATATAGTAGGGAACGCCCTGATAGTCGATCGAGGTGCCCACATTTGCCACCTTGCCGACCCTGTCGTTTGTCACCTTCGTCTGGTTCTTCTCCGAGCCCGAGAGGGTGAAAGTGTAGGAATACACCGGGTTATCCGGGTCAGTCTTATCAATGGTAAAATTCCAGGACTCAAAGTAGAATTCCTGATTGCCCAGATTGATGATGCCGCCCTGATCCGTAAGGTTTGATTTATTCAAATCGGTGAGATAGTCCTGATTCACCTGTACAGTGACAGTGTCGTAGGCCGTGCCGTCTATCGTGGTCGTGCCGATGCCGGTGATAAGACCGCTAAAGTTCTCGGTGTTGTTGCCATCCCTCATCTCCACAAGTCCCCTCAGGGCTCCGCCCAGGGCGGCGTTGTAGAGGTTGAACTTCTGACCGTTCTCCCAGTATACGTCATAGAGTCCATCGATATCCGTCTGGTTGACCTTCTCGTAGGACGTCCTGGCAACGCACTCCAGCCTGTTGTACTCGCTGTCATCCACCAGGACCTGTCCTCCGGCAATCTTTACCACATAACGGTTTGCGCCTGTCTCTCTGTCGGGGTTGTTGGTGTCAACCACAGGGGTCTCCGACACATCTACATCCACGATCTCGGAGAGCTGATCCATCAGCAGGGTACGCCTGTCCCTCAGCTCGTTGGCCTTCACTCCGGTCAGCTCGATGGTGTTGATCTGCTTGTTCAATGTGGCGATCTCTCCCGCCAGGGAGTTGAGCTCATCCACTTTCAGCTTTATCTCCTGGTTCACATCCTTCTGGATCTTTTCCAGATTGCCCGCGTTGCCGTTAAAGTATTCGGTCAGGGCATCGCCATAGCCGATAAACTGGGACTTGGTGGAAGTACTGCTGGGATCCTTCAAGAGCTCCTCCATACCTGTCACGAGGAACTGATCGAAAACCGTCTTGAATCCGGCATTCTTGCCGTCATCGTCAAAGTAATCCTCTATCTGGGTCATGTAGTACTTCTTCTGGCTGTACTCGCCCAGCTTCGTATTGTTGTCCCAGTATCTGCCGTCATAAAATTCATCCCGCACGCGCTCGATCGCCAGCGTCTCCACACCTGCTCCGGCACAGCCGTAGGTCTGGAACACCCGCATGGCGTTGGCCGCCTGCTGGGATACCTGCTGCCTGCTGTATCCGTCGGTCTGCACGTTGGAGATGTTGTTGGCGGCGGTATTTAAAGCCGCATTGCTGGCAAGCAATCCCGTATATGCAATGTTTAATCCAAAAAACTGAGAGGGCATTTCCCTGCCTCCTTTCCCGATCTATCCGTCTATCCGATTCACGTTCCGAGTGTCTCGATGATGTGCTCCAGCATCTCGTCGATGACATTGATGTAGCGGCTGGACGCATTGAACGCATTCTGGAACTTGATCATATTGGTGAGTTCCTCGTCGGAGCTGACGCCTACCACCTGTTCTCTGGCGCTCTCCACCGACTCCACCGTGTTCTCCTGATTCTCGTAAATACTCTTGTAGACGGAACCGGAGTTTGCCACCTGGGAAACCAGGTCCGAATAGTAGTCTACAAAGGTGGTCTTCTTTTTTACATTGGGATTCAGGGTGTAGGCTTCCTCCGTGAAGGCTGCCTTCAGCGCCTCCGCCGTATCAATATCCTCGGAGCCGTCCTCCATACGGAAGCCCAGCATGGCGGGCTTCTGCATCAGCTCCTGATTGACCTGGAGGTTCTTGATGCTGTAGAGGGATTCCGCCACCTCGGGATCCTCCTCGTTGTACACCCAGTACTCCTTCGTGCTGCCGTCAGCCTCCACAGCGGTGACCTTTGTATAGGAGGCGGTCGTCACCTTGTCAAACAGCTGAATGGGCTTTCCATTCTCTTCACGCATGTAGCCGTCTTCGTCCGACTCGCAGCAGCGCACGTTTTGTAAGATCGTGCCGTCTTCCAGCTCCAACTGATCTTTTGTCTGCACGCCTGCCGCGTCCGCGAGGATGCCGTTGATCTTCGTCACTACATTGTGGATGAGCTGGTCAAACTCTGCCTGAATGTTCATGAGGACAGACTGGGAAACGGAGTCGTAATCCTCCTCCGTGACATCTGTGTAGTCCGCCCGGTGATCGCCTCTGGCCAGAAGCATCGCCTTAAGCCCCCCGATATCCGTTCCCATGTCAGTGGATATCTCACGGTTTAAGTTAAACACCTCGGCGCCGTCGATGATATAGTTTTTCTCTCCCTCGGCGTCTATAGTATAGTCGGCATTCTGAGGCCAGAACGGGGTATAAAAGCCATTGGTCGGATCTGTGTCCAGCTGGATCTCATAGCAGAGACCGCCCTTGACAAAATCCACACCCTCAATCTTTACATTGACGCCGCCGTATATATCTTCCGAGTAGCTGATCTCCGCCATTTCCGCCAGTTCGTCCAGGATCAGATTTCTTCTGTCCCGCAGGTCGTTGGCGCTCTCCACGCCTCCGGCCTCGATGCCGCGGATGCTGTCATTTAAGGTCAGCAGCTCATTGCCGTAGCTGTTGATCTTGTCCACCTGCTGCTTGATCTGCAGATTTAAGTTGTCCTGATACGAGGAGAGTCCTTCATACACAGCGCCTGCCCTCTCCACGAACTCGGAGGCACGCTGTACCAGCAGCCCCTGAGTGACAGAGCTTGCCGGATCCTTCGACAACTCCTGAACAGCGGTCCAGAAATCCTCGATGGTAGTCTGGAAAGCCTCGCCGTTCATCTCGCCGAGCTGCCCCTCCACCTCTTCCATCACTTCAGTGGACACTTCGTAAAACATACTGCGGCCGGATTCCTTGCGGTATGTCTTATCGAGGAAAACATCCCTCACCTGTTTTACACGGGAATATATGACGCCAAGTCCCGTCTGTTTGTTGTTGACGGAATTGGGGTCGACAGAAAGCGTCACATACGACCTGCCGGCCAGCTGTACCTGCTGCCTTGTATAGCCTGTCGTATCTACGTTAGAAAGATTATGCGCCGTGGTGTTCAGCGCATTTTGACTTGTTTGTAATCCGGATGCTCCTATGTACAAACTTCCCATCAATGGCATGTTGATCACCTCTACTGTTTTGCATCAAATCCCCCGGCGGCCACACCTATCGTGACCCCGGAATTGTAAGCGCTCCTGTTATAATTTGCCGTCTCCGGTGCTGATTTCGACGCCTGAAGCATGTTCAGCTCGAACTCCACCACATCCAGCGCCTCCGCCAGAAGCTCTTTGTTCTGTTCGTTGATTCTCTGAAGGTTTCTGACAGCAGCCGTAAGTCTGTCGTGAGCTGCTGCCAGCCTTTCCTGCTCTGCAGGTCTTGCTGACAGCATATCAATCAGATTTGCAAGTTTTAAAGTGGTGACATCCCTGTTCAATACATTGGCGATATCCGCAGTGACCTCTGACCGTTTTTTTTCGAGGTTAGCGATCCTGCTCACCGTTTCCTGTTCATCATCCGTGATCCTTTGTAACTGTTCCAGACTGCCGCCTGCGATGATCGGCGTCTTTTTCTGCGATAGCTCCAGAAGCCCCTCATATTCACTGCTTTCCTTTTCCAGTACATCTATCAGGTTTTCCATTAGGCTCGCCACGAGACTTTCTACCTCATTTCTTCAATGTTTTGCAAAAGCTTTTCCGCAAAGCTGCCCGGCTCAACGCTGTAGGTTCCGTTCAGAATCCTTTCCTTGATGGGCTTGGTCACATCCTCCCTGATATCGGGAGCTGCCTCTATGGCGGCCTTTGCTATCTGAAAGTCCCTCCCGAGACTGCTGATCTGTAACTTGTCTGCGTGGGGTACGCTTTCTGTTTTCTGAACCTTATCAGCTTTTTGGGACTCGTACAGCTGCTGCACCTGTGTGTAGGGTTCGATTCGCATATAGTGTTCCTCCTTCTAAATGCTCTTGTAAATCTTCTAAAAACTTTATCGGCAGGGCAAAAGAATACTTTAGCCTTTGTGTCAATTACAGCAAAAATTTCGGTTCTCCGTCAATTCCCCACAGAATATTGCGAAGCATGGCATGTCGGTTCGGATTATAGAGCGGATCGCCTGTGATCTCCTTTTCTGTCCTGGCGTGGAACACGATCACCGGATCGCCGTCCCCGTCCACGGTAAAGGAATTGTGTCCCGGCCCGTAGATGCCTTTTTTTTCATCTGTCTTTAAAACGGGATACCGTTTTTTCGTCCAGCATGCCGGGTCCAGCATGTCCGCTTTTTCGTCGATGGAAAGCATGCCCATGCAATAGTTGACTCCGGTGTCGCTGGCGGAATAGGTCACAAAGATCTTTCCGTTGTGCTTCAGCACCGCCGGGCCTTCGTTGACCCAGAAGCCTCTCCTCTCCCAGTCATAATCCGGCGTGGTCAGAAGCACCTGCACCGTGGCAAGCTTTGTGGGGGACTCCATCCGGGCGATGTAAAGGTTGGAGATCATCCTGCCAACGCCGACCTTCTCCGCCCAGATATAGTAATACTCTCCCCTGTTTTCAAAGACAGTCGCATCCAGGGAAAAGGCGCGGAAGGAAAACTCATCGTCGTCGGCGCACTGCATCATGCCCTTTTCCTGCCAGGGATCGTTCATGGGGTCCGCCACGGC